>DAONLG010000137.1:0-1635 GCA_035406565.1 Soehngenia sp. | reverse complement strand
CTTTCCATTTACCCAAAGCCCAATTCTCTATCCCCATGTAATCGTAGTGAAGAACTAGCTTCTTCACTTTGTTATTTAATGCCCATCTCATGACAGCTTCAGCACCTTTTATTTCACCAGCAACATTTCTCATGGAAATTAAATTTTCATCATCAAACCTTTGTGAAAATGTTAACTTTTCGCCTTTAAAAAATACAACTGCACCATATCCAAAAGTCTTGGTTTTTAAATCAAAACTACCGTCTATATAAGCAACAGCAGTATCTTCATTTATAATCATATCATTATCATCGTCATTGGAGTCTTTATTTATAAAAGCTTGTGCTTGTTCATAAGTACTGAATTTCTTGTACACAGCCCCGCTAAAGCCTTCTACTTCTCTTTTACAATCCTCCCAAGTATCATAAATACCAATATTTCTCCCCTTCTTAACTGCATAAAACATATCTCACCTCTATTAGTTTATTTATCTATATTATATCTAAATACATAAAATATCAAGTATAGATAACCTTAATTATGCATTGTATGTTATATTTGTGTCAATTTTGCTATAATTATTAATTTTCTGTTAATTTGTATTGTAATCAATCCTTTTTTCTGCTAAAATAATATTAATTGATTCAAACGTTTTCATAAGAATCAAAATACATTTAAGGAGGTAAGCTATGGAACTTTTTACTGAAATTAATAAGATGGTAAATGACGTAGTATGGGGGCCACCTATGCTCATACTATTAGTAGGTACTGGAATTTATTTAACTATTAGAACCAAATTTTTCTCCATTACTAAATTAGGTTACATTCTAAAGAACACCTTAATGAAAATCTTTTCAAAAGAACAAAGAGGAGAAGGAGAAGTAACAGCTTTCCAGGCAGTTGCAACAGCTCTTGCTGCAACGGTTGGGACCGGAAACATCGCTGGAGTTGCTACAGCTATCGCAACTGGTGGGCCTGGTGCAGTATTTTGGATGTGGGTATCAGCGATTTTCGGTATGACTACTAAATTCGCTGAAGTAGTTTTGTCAGTTAATTTCAGAGAAAAGACAGAAGATGGAAGATATGTCGGAGGGCCTATGTATTACATTACAAATGGACTCCATATGAAGTGGCTAGCGGTTATCTTTGCTATCTTTGGCTCAATCGCAGCATTTGGCATCGGGAACATGGTACAAGCTAACTCAGTAGCAGCTGCACTAGAAGAATCATTCAAAGTACCTCCTTTAGCAACTGGAATTGTACTTGCAATAATCACTGCTTTAGTAATTATTGGAGGGATTAAAAGAATTGGTACAGTTACAGAAAAATTAGTTCCTTTTATGGCAGCAATTTATATATTAGGTGCTTTAGCTATTATCATTGGAAATATAACACATATACCTGAAGCTTTTGGATTAATCTTTAAACATGCTTTTACTCCTACTGCTGCAGTTGGCGGATTTGCTGGCTCTACTGTAAGATTAGCTATGACAAAAGGAGTTGCAAGAGGAGTATTTTCAAATGAAGCAGGCCTAGGCTCTGCCCCTATAGCCCACGCTGCCGCAACTACTGATCACCCTGTTAGACAAGGTTTGTGGGGAGTATTTGAAGTGTTCATGGATACTATTGTTATTTGCTCAATGACAGCATTGGCAA
>DAONLG010000136.1:0-1642 GCA_035406565.1 Soehngenia sp. | reverse complement strand
TAACGGTGTGCCATTTAAACCATTTAATTTAAGATTATTGTCGTAAACACCTTGCCTCAAGTATAAGGTATCTCCTGGAACTAATGCATTCAAATAATTGGTATAATTTGAGTTGTTTGCCACAATCAAATTTGCCATTATATTCGAAGTTTTAAATAGCATAAATACCAAAATGAATAGGTAGAATATTTTCGAATATATTTTGAAACTAAAGTTAATAATCATTTTTTTTGGATAAAACTTTGAATATGTGTTTTTTAATGATTTGCTGTAGTGGACTTCCTCATTATAGTGGACAAAGTGAATAGGTATTATGCTGCTAATATATGAACTTTTTCATAAAAAACTTCTAATGGTGATTTTCCATCCAATGCACTATGAATTCTTTTCGTGTTATACCATCCTTCAATATACCTAAATATCAACGACCTAGCTGATTCTTGGCTTTCAATTTTGTAATTGTAGATGTATTCACTTTTTATAGTTTTAAAAAATGATTCCGCTACTGCATTATCCCAGCAATTTCCCTTTCTCGACATACTCTGAGTACAATTATATGCTTCTAATATTGAAGTGAATTCTGTGCAAGCATATTGAACGCCTCTGTCGGAATGAAACATAAGAAAATCTTCTTTCTTTAAATTTCTATTTTTTGCCGCCTTTCTAAAAGCTGCAATTGTAGTATCATTTGCGGTCATATTATCGCTTAAATTCCATCCCACAATCATACGATCTGCTAAATCTAACACTATCGTTAAATACATCCAGTTATTATTTACTTGTATATATGTAATATCTCCTACCCATACTTTATTAATTTGATCTACTTTAAAATTTCTATTGAGTAAATTTTCTGGCACATGATATTGATGTTTTGAATCTGTGGTAATAACATATTTTTTCTTCTTCCTAGCTTGTATCTTCATTGCTTTCATTAGTCTTGCTGTTGAGCTCTTAGATATATGAATTTCTTTCTTATTAAGTTCTTGTGTGATCCTAGGACTTCCATAAGTATAGAGACTCTTCTTAAACTCATATTTAATTGTTTCTTTTATTTTATGGCTCTTTTCCTCTTTCGTTGAAACTGAATCCAGCCATTTAAAATAACCACTTTTACTAACACCTAATATTTTGGACATCATCTCAACAGAATAAGTGCTTGAATACTTTTCTATGAAAGCAAACTTATTTTGTTTGGTGACGAGAAGATGGCCATTGCTTTTTTTAATATTTCCTTCTCTAGTTCAAGTTCTCTTACTTTTTTTCTTAGTGTTGCAAGTTCTTTTTCTTGATCTGTTCCAAGCATCTTTCCATGGCCTGGGAAGGCATTGTCTGCATATTGAACAAACTGCCTACGCCAATTATAAATGACATTTGGTGACAATGCAAATCGTTCAGCTACCTCGCTAACTGACTGATTGTCTTCTAGTGACATGTTGACTATCTCGAGCTTTTGCTCCTTAGTGAATTTTCTTCTGATTTTTGACATCTAATAAGCTTTTAATATGTGAATATAATATTATTTCTAACTTATCTTTATGTCCACTTTTTTGAGGAGGTCTAAGATGACCAGATCCTATTATGCTCAAAAAGTATATTACATTCCTATTCCAATAATAAATAGAGATGGTTTTATTTATTC
>DAONLG010000135.1:0-1910 GCA_035406565.1 Soehngenia sp. | reverse complement strand
TGTCAATTGTCGTAGAAAACTTCACACATATTCCGCAGCTTGAGCTTAAAGCTCTTGGAACAGGCATGATTTCATTTTCTACATTCTTTGATTTGAGAAATTTTGAGTACTTTATTGCTCCATAGTGCGTATAAAAAAGTGCTATATATTCCATATCATCACTTTGTAAGCGTCAATATATATGAATCTTTTTCTTCTTTAACCTCAACTTTATAGCCTGAGTTGATGGCAAATCTAGTGACATTCTCTTTAGCTACATTGCTGTCTACTAAAACTTGTACATTAGAATTATCCTTTATTGCATTTTTTGTCATCAAAACTGGCTCAGGACAAGATCTTCCTCTGGCGTCTACTACTTTAAATTTCAATCTCAACACCCTCCTTAATCTCAACTTCAGTTGATTTTTCAATATTAAAGTATCCAATTAAAAATACTACTATAAAGCCGATTACTACAGCAACCTTTCCATTCAATGTAGGACCTTGAGCAGATGATGCGAGATTAAAATTATGAGCAAAGGCAGCACCGAAGACAAGTCCTAAAACTGTTATTGCTGAATCAATATTTCCCTCAGCTGATAAAATAAGTTGTCTTAGTGGGCATCCACCTAGCAGAACTGAAGCAAAACCAACTAGCCCCATTCCTAAGAAATTCCACAGACCATCAGTATGAGCAATAGGTTGATCAACAAAACCTAGTTTAAATTGACCTAATAATAAGTTCCCGACTAGAGCAGCAATAAAAATAGCTAAAAACCCTGAAATTAGATGGAAGTCTTTAAACATAATTACATCTCTTATACCTCCAGCACAGCAGAGTTTATTTTTTTGAGCTAACACTCCAACTATTAAGCCAACAACTAGGGAGAAATAAATTGGTGCATGGCTTGCTCCTGGGCCTTTTTCACTGAATAACAATAGACTTGGGAATGCCACTAAAAGAATAAATAAAACAACTGTTACACTTGGCATAATAATTCCTTCAAGCTTTGGTAATTCATAAGTTCTTCTTAGACTAAAACCTTTATTTAAAAATAGCACACCAACAAATATACCGCCTGCAAATCCTAAAATACCAAAAATTGCATTTAAATCTCCACCAGCTAATCTTAAAATCATTCTAAGTGGACATCCTAAAAACATTAGCGCTCCAATCATGACAAAAAAGCCTAAAACAAATCGAGTAAGTGGGGCTGAACCACCTCTTACTTTAAATTCTTTACCTGCAATGCTCATCAAAAATGCTCCGATTACTATTCCGATTATTTCGGGTCTAACGTACTGTACAGCTTCTGCCCTATGTAATCCTAAAGCTCCTGCTGTATCTCTTATAAAACAAGCGATACAAAAACCCATATTCGCAGGATTTCCAAATTTAACTAATAAAACTGAAATTAGTCCAATTACTAGACCTGTGAAAATAATACCTTTGTTTTTCTTCATCAACAATCTCCTCCTCTCTTATTTAATATAAGTATACAACACTTGTTAAAATTTTGACATTAGAAATACCTATTGATAATAATTATCTATAGAAATAAACAATGTAAAATATAAATATATATGTTAAATTTGATGTAAGATAATTATGGAGGGATAAATATGAATAAAATATATTTAGATAATGCTGCTACGAGTTTTCCAAAAGCACCTGGTGTTAGCGATAGGATGAAGTATTACATAGATAATATAGGTGCTAATATCAACAGAGGGGGATACAGTGAACAATATAAAGCTGAGGAGATAGTATTTGAAACTAGACAGATGCTTACAGAACTTTTCAATGGAGAAGATAGTGCAAATGTCATATTTACTCTAAATATAACCCAGAGTTTGAACACTGTTATCAAAGGATATTTGAAATCTGGTGATCATGTAATTGTTACTTCGATGGAACATAATGCTGTCAT
>DAONLG010000134.1:0-1946 GCA_035406565.1 Soehngenia sp. | reverse complement strand
TTTTAAAATCATTGAAAAATACAGCTATGATTAGAATGATTAAAAAAGAAGGCAATACAGTTCCTAAAAGAGAACTTAAAGCACCCATCAACCCCTTTATTTTGTAGCCTATGAATATGCTCGTGTTTACCGCTACTGGGCCAGGAGAAGCTTGTGCTAAGGCTAGCATATCAGTGAATTCTTCATCGTCGATTAATTTTTTATTTTCTACAATCTCTCTCTCCATGATAGGTATCATCGCAT
This sequence comes from Soehngenia sp., assembly GCA_035406565.1. Classification (GTDB taxonomy): domain Bacteria; phylum Bacillota; class Clostridia; order Tissierellales; family Tissierellaceae; genus Soehngenia. Next base: position 1,703 of record DAONLG010000134.1, on the reverse strand, counting down.
ACCCTCCGCCAAAAGTAAAAGCCCCTATTTTAAAGAAAGTGATGAATAAATTTAATATTATTTTCAAGTCTTTTCCCCCCTTAGTAGAGAATAATCCCAAGTAGTCCTGCGATCAATATGCACAGAATGGGATTTATCTTTTTTACATATACTAAGAGAAAAACAGTTATGGAAATAAAAACCGCTTTGATATCAGCAATAGTATTGTTAAATACACTTATGAAAGCTGCTAGTATAAGCCCTGCGACTATAGGTCTTATCCCTTGAAAAATCCATTCCACTACTTTAGTATTCTCTAATTTAGAAAGTACATAAAATAAGAAACTGACTACGATAAATGATGGCAATGCAACTCCTATCGTAGAAACAATTGAACCTAAAACTCCTGCAATTTTATATCCAATAAAAGTAGCAGAATTTATAGCTATAGGTCCTGGGGTCATCTCAGAAATAGCTAATATATCTATATATTCTTTTGTGCTAAGCCAACTGTGCTCATATATCACTACATCTTCAATGTAGGGAAGCATAGCATATCCTCCCCCAAAGCTAAAAGCACCAATCTTAAAAAAAGAAATGAATAAATCCAACAATATAGGCATAAAATCACCTCTAATCTTTATACGCCACAACTACTCTGTCTCTTTGTTCTAAATCTTTAATAATTGAAATATCTCTATAACCTAGATCATCGAGTATATTTCTTACACTCTCTCCTTGTGTTAAACCTATCTCAAATGCAATTATTCCTCCAGTTTTAAGAAAATCTCTTGCATCATGTGATATCCTCTTATAATACTCAAGCCCATCCTCTCCACCAAACAATGCAATTTGTGGTTCATATTCCAATTCCTTTTGCAGCTTTCCCATCTCTTCTTTATCAATATAGGGTGGGTTTGAAACTATTATGTCAAATTTTTCTTTAATGGGCTCATTTAAAAATACCTCAAATAAATCGCTTTTAATCAAGGTAACATTTGAGATTTTCAAATGTTCTTTGTTTTCTTTAGCTATTTTCAAAGCTTCTTCTGATATATCTACTCCAATCAGCTCTCCATTTGGGCAGCTTTTAGCTATTGACAAAATTATTGCCCCACTTCCAACTCCTATCTCCAGAAGTCTGTAATTGTCTAAATTATTCTCATTGATGTAATCTACTATATATGAAACTAAAATCTCAGTGTCAGCACGAGGAATTAGGACTCCTTCTTTTACTTTAAATCTATATCCATAGAATTCAACTTCCCCTAGTAAATACTGCAGAGGGTATCCATTTTTTCTCTTATTAATTAATGAGAAATATTCATCTTTTAATTCTTCTTCAACTTCAAAATCATCATGTGCAAACAAAAACGATTTATCGACATTCATTAACTTGGCTAATATGACCTTTGATTCTAAGCGAGAATTTGAGTTTGGATTTTGTTCTAATAATTCCATGCCTTTTAAAAGCAACTCTTTTATTACCACAAATCCGCCTCCTTGTTCTCAGGAATCACTGCCTCAAGCGCTTTAATTGCCACTTCGATTTGAGAATCATCAGGCTCTTTTACTGTTGCATACTTTTGTATCAATAGCCCCGGATAAGATAAATAATAACAAAATTTGGAATTGCTCTTGCCGATAAATCTATTTATCTCATAAGAAATCCCAGCTATAATGGGTAACATGATAATCCTAGTTAAAATTCTCATAACCGGATT
>DAONLG010000133.1:0-1992 GCA_035406565.1 Soehngenia sp. | reverse complement strand
ACTGACATTTTATCAGATTAAATTTAATATGACATTATCATAGAATATTTATATTATTTAACATTTAACTTGATTTTTTGTTAAAATTATATTATGATATAAGTGTAAATGATAATCATTATCATATATGACAAAGGAGGGAAGTACAGATGGTATTGACTGAAGTAAAACCAAACTGCAAATGCAAGATTAAAAATATATCCAAGGGTCAAATGGCTACTAAAAGATTATATGAGCTCGGTTTAAATACTGGGGCAGAAGTGAAAGTTGAGAAAAATGATTTTGGTCCAATAATCCTGAGAGTTTATGGAAATAAACTTGCTTTGGGTAGAGGTCTAGCAGAACATATTGAAGTAGAAGAAGTAAATAATTAAAAGGAGACTAGAATAATATGCATACAATAGCACTTGTTGGAAATCCAAATAGTGGAAAAACTACTTTGTTTAATGCAATCACAGGTTCTACCCAACATGTCGGGAACTGGCCTGGTGTTACTGTAGAAAAAAAAGAGGGTTTCTTTACATATAATAATGAAAAATATTCATTGGTTGATTTGCCTGGTACTTATACTCTGGGAGCTTTTTCTGAGGATGAAATTGTTGCCAGAGATTTTGTATTAAAGGGCAACCCTGATGTTGTAATAAATGTTATAGATGCCACAAATATCAAGAGAAATTTATATTTGACTATTCAGCTTTTAGAGATGGGAGCTAATGTAGTACTAGCCTTAAATATGATAGATGAGGCTAAAGCGAAAGAAATTAACATAGATATCAAAAGGCTGTCAGAGAGATTAAATGTGCCTATAGTAGAAACTAGTGCTTCAAAAAAATTAGGGGTAGATAAATTATTACAAGTTACAGTCGAAAGTATAGGCAAAAAAGCAAAACCCCTTGATATATCATATGGCAAAGAAATAGATGAAGAGATAAAAAACATTGAAAGCTTGCTTGAAAACAAGAATTTCCCTTATCCTAAGAGATGGTTGGCTATAAAAATACTCGAAAATGACAAAGAAATTGTGTCTCTCGTTTCAAGTGACAATGAAATAAAATCATATATAGACAAACTAAAAGAAGAAGATAAGATATACGAATTAGAGCTAGTAGATAAAAGATATGATTATATAAATAGCATTACAAAGGGACTAGTTAAAGAGCCCGAAAATATTCTGACTACTACAGATAAAATCGATAGAGTACTCACTAATTATATCTTTGGTATTCCTATCTTTGCGTTGATTATGGCTATAGTATTCCAGCTGACTTTTAAAATTGGGCAAGATTTCTTAGGGGGTTATGTAGAAAGTTTTATTGGTTTTATTGCTTCACTAGCAGAAAACTTATTAATTAATTTAAATGCTCCAGATTTACTAATTTCCTTTGTATCAGAAGGGTTCTTTGGTGGAGTCGGAGCTGTGTTGGTGTTTGTGCCACTTATAGTAGTATTGTACTTCTTCTTGGCTATTTTAGAAGATACAGGATACATGGCTAGAGCTGCTTATGTGATGGATTCATTGATGAGAAAAGTTGGGCTTCAAGGAAAATCATTTATATCTATGATCGTCGGATTTGGATGCAATGTACCTGGCATAATGAGCACTAGAACTCTAGACAACAAAAAAGACAGAATGATTGCGATACTTATAAATCCTTTTATGTCATGTGGTGCTAGGCTTCCTGTTTATATGGTTTTTATTGGAGCTTTTTTCCCAAATAATGGCGGATTAGTGCTATTTCTAATTTATGCACTTGGAATAGCTATGGCACTTATCATGGCAAAAATATTTAGCAAAACTTTATTTAAAGGTGAGGAAACTCATTTTATCATGGAACTTCCACCTTATAGATTGCCTTCAATGAATAGCGTATTTAGAGATATGTGGGAGAAAGTATGGGGATTTTTAAAAAGAGCTGGAACAGTTATATTTTTAGTTGTGACAGTACTTTGGGTCCTATCGATGCTGCCTGCTGGAGTTGAACCATACTCGAA
>DAONLG010000132.1:0-2073 GCA_035406565.1 Soehngenia sp. | reverse complement strand
AAAGATTAGCAAAATTAGCTGGTGGAGTTGCTGTAATTCAAGTTGGGGCTGCTACCGAAACTGAATTGAAAGAAAAGAAATTAAGAATAGAAGATGCTTTAGCAGCAACAAGAGCAGCTGTTGAAGAAGGTATCGTTCCAGGAGGAGGAACAGTACTTGTTGATGTAATTCCAAAAGTAGCAGAATTGTTAGACTCAACAGAAGGCGACGAAAGAACAGGAGTTAAGATAATCCTTAGAGCACTAGAAGAACCTGTAAGACAAATTGCTACAAATGCTGGATTAGAAGGTTCTATTATAGTTGAAAAGGTAAAAGAATCTGAACCTGGAATTGGATTTGATGCATTGAAAGAAGAGTATGCAAATATGCTTCAAAGAGGAATAGTTGATCCAACTAAAGTAACTAGATCAGCTTTACAAAATGCTGCAAGTGTTGCTTCTATGATACTTACAACAGAAGCGGCAGTAGCTGAAATTCCAAAACCAGAAACAATGCCACCAATGGGCATGGGTGGAATGGACGGAATGATGTAATATCAAAGGTCACCTATAGGTGACCTTTCATTTATATTTTGAAGTCAATATAATTTGACAATATGCTAAAAGTGGGTTATGATTTTAACAAAGATTTGATGAGGTGATGATGTGGAAAGAGAAGTGGAGCTTTTAAAAGCATTAGCTGATAGTAGCAGACTTCAAATATTGGATATGCTATCATGTGGGCCGATGTGTGCTTGCGAAATAATGAAAAGACTTGATTTAACTCAACCGACAATTTCTCACCATATGAAAATTTTAGTAAGTGTAGGACTTGTTGATGTAGTAAAAGATGGAAAATGGATGAATTACTCGATTAATAAAGATTCTGTGAATGAAATAGTCAATTACATAATATATAAGACAAGCCCTAAAGAAGATTGCATTTGCAAGAAAACTCTCGAATAATTTGTTAATTTAATAATAAGCCCATTGCCAATAGATTAGCTTTTGCTAATCTATTTTGATAAATATGAGCTTGAGCAATTAATTTTATATGCTTGACAAACGAAATTGAAGTTGTTAAATTAGAAAGAAAAACTAAAATAGTTTATTGGAGGGATTAGTAAATTGGAATTTATTGGTGAGGGTTTAACTTTTGATGACGTGTTGTTACTTCCGGGGAAATCTGAAGTACTTCCTAGAGATACAAATGTTAAAACTAATTTGACTAAATCAATCACTTTAAACATTCCGTTGATGAGTGCAGGAATGGATACAGTAACTGAGGCTAGAATGGCAATAGCTATGGCTAGAGAAGGCGGAATAGGGATTATACATAAAAATATGAGCATTGATAGACAAGCTTTGGAAGTGGATAAAGTGAAGAGATCTGAACATGGAATTATTACTGATCCATTTTACCTATCTAGGGACCATTTGATATCTGATGCGTTAGAATTGATGGAGAGATACAGGATATCAGGAGTTCCAATTGTCGATGATAACCATAAATTGGTTGGCATATTAACTAATAGAGATATTAGATTTGAGAGAGACACAAATAAGAGAATTGATGAAGTTATGACAAAGGATAATCTAGTTACCGCAAATGATACTGTCACAATGGATGAAGCTTTAGAGATAATGAAAAAATATAAAATAGAGAAACTTCCAATTGTAGATGATGATTACAAATTGACAGGGTTGATTACTATAAAAGACATTGAGAAGTCAATAGAATTTCCTAATTCTGCTAGAGATAGCAATGGGAGATTATTAGCAGGAGCTGCAGTAGGAGTAACGTCGGATATGATGGAGAGGGTAGCGGCACTTATAAAAAGCAAAGTAGATGTAATAGTTCTAGACACAGCACACGGGCATTCAAAAAATGTATTAGATGCAGTTTCTAAAATAAAGAGAGAATATCCGAATTTACAAGTAATAGCAGGCAATGTAGCAACAGCTGAGGCAACAGTGGACTTGATAAAAGCAGGTGCAGATGCAATAAAAGTAGGGATTGGGCCAGGATCGATTTGTACAACTAGGGTAGTGACAGGTGTAGGCGTTCCCCAAATCACTGCTATAATAAATTGTG
>DAONLG010000131.1:0-2250 GCA_035406565.1 Soehngenia sp. | reverse complement strand
AATTTTGAGGTGATTTTATGGATCAAACAATTGCTGCAATATCAACAGCAGTTGGAGAAGCAGGAATAGGTATCGTACGAATGAGTGGTAAAGATGCCTTATATATAGGAAAAGAAATTTTTAAGAGCACCAGAGATAATTTTCAATTTGAAAATAAAAAGCTTCATTATGGACATATAGTTGATGAGGGAAAAGTCTTGGATGAAGTTTTAATAGCATTTATGAAAGCTCCAAACACCTACACAAGGGAGGATATGGTAGAGATTTATTCTCACGGAGGAATAATTCCGGTAAAGAAAATTCTCGAACTGTGTTTAAAAAAAGGTGCAAGACTTGCTGAGAGAGGAGAGTTCACAAAAAGGGCCTTTTTAAATGGAAGATTAGATTTAACTCAGGCAGAGGCAGTCATAGATATCATTAAAGCAAAATCTGAAAAGAGCTATGAAGTATCCTTAAGGCAGCTTGAAGGAAGTATAACTCAAGAAGTCTTAGAGATACAAGATATATTAATGAGAATGATGGCATTTATAGAGGCTAATATTGATTTTCCTGAAGATGAAGTTGAAGAAATATCACATAAGACTTTACTAGAAGATGCTAAAAAAGCAGAAAAGAGAATTAAAAAGCTCATCGATAGCTTTGACAGGGGAAAAATTTTAAGAGATGGTTTAAATACGGTGATACTTGGTAAGCCAAATGTGGGAAAATCATCTTTATTAAATGCTATATTGAAGGAGAACAGAGCAATAGTCACAGATATCCCAGGTACAACAAGAGACATAATTGAGGAGTATATAAATATAGACGGAATACCACTAAAGCTCGCAGACACTGCAGGGATAAGGGAAACCGAAGATTATGTAGAAAAGATAGGTGTCCTTAAGACAAAAGAGACCATAAACACAGCGGATTTAGTAATTGCTTTATTTGATGTGTCATCTCATATCACTGATGAGGACAAGGAAATAATGGAATTAGTTAAAGATAAAAAAACTATAATCATGCTGAATAAAACTGATTTAGAAAAAAAGCTTGATGAAAATTATTTCATAGAAAATTTTCCAAATGCACGAATTATCAATTCTTCGATAACCACAGGAGTAGGCATAGAAGAATTAATAGAAACTATTAAAGACATGTTCTATAAAGAGGATATAAAAATCGAATCTGAAGTTGTTTTAACAAATATCAGGCATAAAGAAATGCTATCAAAAGCTTATAAAAGCATATTGGAACTAGAAGAGGAAATAGCTTTAAATGAGCCAATAGATTGCTTGGAAGTTGACATAAAAGACGCTTGGGAGAGTTTAGGTCAAATCACAGGGCAATCAATAACTGAAGATATCTTAGATAAGATTTTTAGTGAATTTTGTATAGGAAAGTAAAGGTTGGGGAGAATATGCAAGAAGATATTAGATATAATGCAGGAGAATATGATTGTGTTGTAGTAGGGGCAGGACATGCAGGGGTAGAAGCTGCTTTAGCTTGTGCTAGAATGGGGCTTAAGACTCTCATACTGACTATTAGTTTAGATGCTATATCTGCACTATCGTGTAATCCAAATATAGGCGGTACTGGAAAAGGACATCTAGTTAGAGAAATTGATGCTTTAGGTGGTGAAATGGCTTTAAATATAGATAAGTCTTTTATCCAGAGCAGAATGTTAAATCTATCCAAGGGTCCAGCTGTACACTCATTGAGAGTTCAAGCCGACAAGAAAAAGTATCACACTGAAATGAAGAAAACTCTTGAAAACGAGCCGAATTTGACATTGAGACAAGCAGAGGTAGTAGATATAATCATTGAAAACAATGAAATAAGAGGTGTAGTAACCAGAACCGGAGCAGTTTATTACACAAAAGCATGTGTAATAGCGACAGGCACTTATTTAGGAGGTAGAGTTTATATAGGGGAAGTCAATTTTGAATCTGGCCCAGATGGTAGATTTCCTTCAATAATGCTCTCAAAGGCTATGAAAGAAAAGGGGTTTTTCTTAAGGAGAATGAAGACAGGTACACCTGCAAGAGTTGCCAAAGACAGCATTGACTTTAGCGTGATGGAAGAGCAGCCTGGCGACACAGAGATCATTCCATTTAGTTTTATGAATATGGGAAAAGATTTCAACATCAAGCAAGTATCATGTTATTTAACTTATACGACTGAAAGAGCACATGAGATAATAAGAGAAAATTTAGATAGATCACCTATGTTTTCCGGGCTTATTGAAGGAGTAGGGCCAAGGTATTGCCC
>DAONLG010000130.1:0-2476 GCA_035406565.1 Soehngenia sp. | reverse complement strand
GCAATGCAATAGAAATTAGCAATACAGCAACATAATAAAGTTGTCCGTGCATTTTTATACCTCCAATAATTTATTTTGAAAATGAGCTAAGTCACCTAGCACATTTTTCATACTACTTACAGCGTTTTGGTATATCTGAAACAGCTCCTTATACTTATGTTTATTTTGAGTTGGTAAATACACTTCTCCATCTTCCAACATAAAATCAAGTTCTTTCAAATTTTTTACTCTTCCTATTGCTAATAGCCCTAACATTAGAGCTCCTAGTGTTGGGCTCTCATAATTATCTGATATGATTATTTTTGTATCCATGCAATCGGTTAATGTTTGTACCCAACATTTTGATTTCGTAAATCCACCATTTACATACACACATTTGATGTCTTGATTTGTTTCTTTTAGAACTTCAAAGACATCATTTATTGCAAAACATATACCTTCGATAGTTGATCTAGCGAAATGCTCTCTTTTATGCATATCCGAAATACCTATATATGAACCTCTCAAATTCGAATCCCAGTATGGTGCTCTTTCTCCAGTAAGAAAAGGTAAAAATATGAGTCCTTCGCTACCAGGTTTAACGTTTTCAATCATCTCATTTATTAAATCATATGCTTCAATGTTCATTTTTGATGCAATTTCAATCTCTTCACTGCAAAATGTATCCCTAAACCACCTATAAGTTATTCCGCCATTGTTAATAGCGCCACCTGATACATACATATTGTCTGTTAATATATATGAAAAAGTTCTGCCTTTATCATCAATAATTGGTTTGTCAGAAACTGTCCTTACCGCTCCACTAGTCCCAATCGAAACAACCGCAGTGCCAAAATCGATTCCGTTTGAACCAAGATTAGCAAGGCATCCATCACTAGCACCTAACACAACTTTTATGTCTTCGCTAAAATCTAAGTCTTTGCGGTATTGATTCAACATCCCTTCTACGATGTATGTTGTAGGGTGAGGTGTAGATAGTTTGCTTTCATCTATGCCGCATAAGTTCAATGCTTCATCGTCCCATTTTAAATCGTAAATGTTGAAAAATCCTGTAGCACTAGCTATCGAATAATCTACTAAATATTCACCAAACAACTTGTAAATGACATACTCTTTTATAGATATGAACTTAAAAGTATTATTGAATATCTCAGTTTCGTTGTCTCTAAGCCACATGATTTTATATAGAGGTGACATTGAATGACAAGGTGTACCTGTTCGTTTGTATACTTCTAACCCAATGCCATTTTCCTTAAATTTTTCTGCATAGTCGCTGCTTCTGCTATCAGCCCATATGATGCAATTAGTCAAAGGAGTAGCCTCTTTATCTACACATATCAAACTGTGCATCATTGATGAAAATGAGATAAACTCAACTTTCTCTCCCAATTTCTTCGCCTCAGAGTTCACTTCTTTTAAAGTTTTTAAAACTGCATTAAAAATTTCTTCAGGATCTTGCTCTCTCATATTTGGTCTTGGAGAATAAATGGGATAAAGCACAGATGATTTCGATTTAATATTTCCGTATTCGTCATACAAAATTGCTTTTGTACTCGTAGTGCCAATATCAATTCCTATGTAAAACATTTTCCTCACTCCAATAAAAAAATATTATATTACGCTATAAAAGATATTTTCTTTATTATAGCATAATATAATATTTAATCAAGTAAAATAAAAATTATTTTTATAATCGTTTTGAAGCTATTCCTTTTCTTATCTTTTCTAGATTGCCCAATGCTTCATCTTTACTTGTCATGGCACTGTTTACATATATCCAATCTATTATCATCAAAGCTGACACCCTAGACTCCATAGCTTCTGATCTAAATAATGACTCTTTCCCATATGCAATCAATGAAATGTCTGATTCCTTAGCGATTGGTGATTTGGCATTTGCAGTTATGGAAATGATTTTCAGGTTGTTTTCTTTAGCCAATCTTATATTCTCAAGCAATTCTTTGTTGCTTCCGGAATTTGAAAAAGCATACACTACATCATTTTTAGAAGCTAAAGAAATTAACATTGCTTGCCAATGCGAATCAGATGTAGCACTGCAAGTTTTCCCTAGTCTTATAAACTTATGATGTGCATCCTCTGCTAGTGAAAATGATCCGCCCATGCCAAAAAACATAAGTTGCTTAGCTTCTAGGGTAATTTTTGATGCTTCTGCTATTTTCTCAGGCTCATTTAATCTCAATGTGTTATCTAAGCTATTTATGTTAGATTTTAGTATTTTCTGCATTATTAAATATGTATCATCCCCTTCTTTTACTTCTTCGTGTATGTTTTCTATCGGCTTTATGATCTCCCCAGCTAAGTTTATCTTTAGATCTTGATATCCTTTATATCCAAGTTTGTTGCACACTCTAAATACTGTTGTTTCACTAACTCCACTTGACTCAGCTAGCTCTGTGATTGAGAAATGAATAATATCCCTCGGGTTTTCTAAAATATATTTAGCTACTTTCTTTTC
>DAONLG010000129.1:0-2502 GCA_035406565.1 Soehngenia sp. | reverse complement strand
AGAACAACTTAATAATATAATAGAGATGGGTTGTGATTACGCTCAAGGGTATTATTTTTATAAGCCATTATATGTAGCAGAGTTTGAAAGAATACTTTTAGAGCAAAAAAGAGCCAATCAAATTCTAGATGAGGAAAGGAGTACTATTGATGATGAGAAAAGATAAAGAAGAAATTAATCTCAAATTACTTGTAAAAACATCAGATAGAACTACACTAGCCTTGATTGAATCGACTCTAAAAGAGAATAACATACCATATATTATGAAAGATAAAGGAACAGGAGGCTATTTAAAGATAATCACTGGAGCATCGATTTACGATACTGAAATATATGTGTCAGATAATGATTTGGAGAAAGCAAGAGACTTAGTTGATTTATTAACTAAGAGTGATACAAACATTTAAGACCATATTGATTCACTTTACAATACCTCAAGGATTTTGTATAATCAAAAGTAGCATTTTACTAAAATCCCTTTACTTTGTGTGGTAAGGGGATTTATAATATCAATAAGGGTGATAAAATGGATAAAAAAACAGTATTAAGTGGAATACAGCCTTCAGGCTCACTGACTTTAGGGAATTATATTGGGGCATTAAAAAATTTTCCGAAACTGCAAGATGAATATGATTGCTATTACTGCATAGTTGACTTACATGCTATAACAGTTCCTCAAGAACCTAAAAATTTAAGGAAAAACACTCTTGATGTATTAGCTCTTTATTTAGCTTGTGGAATAGATCCAAATAAATCTACTATTTTCATTCAGTCACATGTTCATGAACATGCAGAACTTGCTTGGGTATTGAATACTATAACATACATGGGTCAATTGAATAGAATGACTCAATATAAAGATAAGTCAAAGAAATACAATGAAAGTATAAATGCTGGGTTGTTTACATATCCCGTTCTGATGGCTGCAGATATTTTACTCTATCAAGCTGATTTAGTGCCAGTCGGAGAAGATCAAAGACAACATCTAGAGCTAGCAAGGGATTTAGCTATCAGATTTAACAATAAATACAGTGAAACATTTAATATTCCCGAGCCATTTATCGGAGATTTAGGTTCAAAGATAATGAGTTTACAAGATCCTACTGTCAAAATGAGCAAATCAGATCAAGATGAAAATGCTTTTATATTACTATTAGATGATAAAGATACAATCAGGAGAAAAATAAAAAGAGCGGTCACCGATTCGGTAAATAACATCGACTATAATGATTCGCAACTTGGAATTAAGAATTTAATTAATATTTACTCATGTTTAACAGAAAAGAAAGTGGAAGACATTGTAGAAATGTATCAGAACAAAGGATATGGAGAATTCAAAGAGGACTTAGCTGAAATTGTAATAGAAAGTTTGACACCTATACAACAAAGGTATAATGAATATATGTCTGATAAAACATATTTAGAAAATATTTACTCATTAGGTGCTAGTAAAGCAGAGAGAAAAGCTTCAAGAACTTTGAAAAAGGTATATAAGAAAGTAGGATTTGTTCCTAAAAAATGATATTGATAGTTATCAGTTATTAATTTTTAATTATTAATAAAAATATATCTATTAGTAGGGGAGAAAAATTGTGACTTTACCCAATATTATAACTATATTTAGATTATTACTAGTGCCTGTTTATTTACTTGTATATTATTCTAGCCTAGAAAATAGAATTTCTATCGCTGGAGCTATTTTTTTCTTAGCTGGTGTTTCTGATGTACTAGACGGCTATATTGCTAGGAAATATAACAAATCAAGTAAACTTGGAACAGTGCTTGACCCTTTTGCAGATAAATTGATGGCTTTTGCAGTATTAATATCTTTTTATTCAGATGGGCTCATTCCACTGTGGATTCTATTGCCAATATTTATTAAAGAGATTGTGATGATTTTAGGAGGAACAAAATTATTAGTGAAAAATGAAAACAAAGTTATACCCTCGAATATATATGGGAAAGCAGCGACATTTTTGCTATATTTATCTATTTTTTTAATAATTATTAAAAGTCCTCACTATGTAGTAATAACCTCTTTAATTATGACTTTGGTATTAAATATGTTAGCATTTTATAATTATTTAAAAATTTACAAGAATGTAACTAATAAGGAGTAATTGACAAATTACTTAACTTAAATTATAATTAAAAGCAATTATAATTGCGATGATAAAGAGGAGTACCCTTTTTCCATTTACAGAGAGTGAGCTCTTGGCTGTAAAGCTCATAATGTGAAATTGGCGAAGGTAGCTTTTGAGCTTCTGAGCTGAAATCATAGTAAGCTTAGACGGAGAAAACCGTTAAAATACATGAGAGCCATAATTTTATGGAATTAAGGTGGTACCGCGACCCTTCGTCCTTTTTTTAAAGGATGAAGGGTCTATTAGTTTAGGAGGGATATGAATGCGAGAAAATTTACCGAAGAATTACAATCCAAAAGAATTTGAAGAAAAATTATATGAATATTGGAATGAAAATGGATATTTCACACCGAAAGTT
>DAONLG010000128.1:0-2530 GCA_035406565.1 Soehngenia sp. | reverse complement strand
TTTCTGATAGTATTTGTATGTCAACTTATAAATGTGCAATTTTAGGGGAGAAACATAAAAGAGTTCCTAAAGATGTATCTGAGAATCCAATAATAATTGGGCATGAATTTGCAGGCAATATTGTGAAAGTAGGAAAAAAGTGGCAAGATCAATTTAAACCGGGGACTAAGTTTGCTCAGCAGCCAGCATTAAATTATAAGGGAAGTATGGCTTCTCCTGGATATTCATATATGTATTTTGGCGGGGATGCAACTTATGCAATAGTTCCGCCAGAGGTGATGGAATTGGGATGTTTGATTAATTACGAGGGTGATGCATATTACGAAGCAAGTCTAGCAGAACCAATGTCTTGTATTATAGGAGCTTATCATGCAACATATCATACAGAAATGGGCAAATACACACACTTCATGGGAATAAAAGAAAACGGAAACTTAGCTATATTAGCTGGAGCAGGCCCAATGGGGCTTGGCACAATAGATTACGCTTTACATGGAGACATAAATCCTAAGCTAGTAGTAGTTACTGATGTTGACGACAGCAGACTCAACCGAGCTAAAGAAATTTTCGAAGATGAAGCTAATAAATGCGGGATCAAGCTGATATTTGTAAACACAAGAGAAACAGAGGATCCTGACAAATATTTGATGGAGATATCAGAGGGACATGGGTATGACGATGTATTTGCAATGGCTCCTGTGAAAGAAGTTGTAGAGCAGGCTGACAGGATACTAGCTAGAGATGGATGTTTAAATTTCTTTGCAGGACCAACTGATACTAATTTTAAAGGAGAAATCAACTTTTATAATGTTCACTACAATTCAACACATGTGATGGGCACGACAGGCGGAAATACAGATGACCTAATTGAGTCTTTGAGATTGACTGAGAAGAAAAGAATAAATCCAGCATGTATGGTCACCCATATAGGTGGATTAGACAGCGTAATTGAGACTACTTTGAATTTACCAAAGATTCCAGGAGGGAAAAAATTAATTTATACCCAAATAAACATGCCTTTGACTGCTATCTCAAATTTTAAAAAGAAAGCAAAAGAGGATAAGAGATTTGAAAAATTAGCTGAAATAGTGGAAAATAATAAAGGATTGTGGTGTACTGAAGCAGAAAAATACTTGCTCGAAAATTTTAGATAGAGAATTTTAAATACTGGTTGCTCTTTTCGCACTAAAGGGTTAGAATATTTATTGATATGTAATTTAAGAAATATTTAATAGAAAGGGTTAGGGTATGAAAAAATTAGAAGTAACACTTGAAAATGAAACAGGTTTACATGCTAGACCTGCGAGTCTTTTGGTTAAAGAAGCTTCAAAGTACAAGTCTAACATCACCATTGAATTAGACGGGCAAGAATATGTTGCTAAGAGTATTATGTCTGTTTTGAGTATGGGAGCTGGAAAGGGCACTCATCTGATCTTCAAAGCAGAAGGCGAAGACGAAGAAGCTGCTATAGAAGGCATTAAAAATCTAATTGATCAAAATTTTGGCGAATAAGAAAACGCACGATTTATCGTGCGTTTTCTTTAAAATGAATAACTTTCTCCTATGTCAAGAACTTTAGTTTCACTGTAAATATTTTTTTTCTTAAACTCTAGTGGGTCAGCTTTTATTAGAGGAAAAGTATTGTAATGCATTGGTATAGATAGTTTAGGCTCTATAAGTTTAACAGCTTTAACTGCATCATCTATATCCATAGTATAATTTCCGCCAATTGGAAGAATTGCTATATCTATTCCGTCATCTCTTAATAGTTTCATATCCATTGATAGACCTGTGTCACCAGCATAGTATATTTTTTTGCCATTTATATCGATTAAAAAACCACAAGGGTTTCCACCATATAATATTCCACTATCGGTTTCTATAGAAGACCCATGAAGCGCTGGTGTGAGTTTAACAGTTCCAAAATCAAATCTATATCTCCCACCTATGTGCATTGGATGAGTATCAATTCCGAAAGTGGATAAATATCCTGCAATTTCAGCATTTGTTATGACTAGTGAATCGTTCGCATTTGCTAGATCAATAGTATCTCCTAGATGATCTTGATGACCATGAGATACAAATATATGCGTAATATTGTTTATATCAGTGGGTAGAACTTTAGCTAAAGGATTTCCCGTTATGAAGGGATCAAATATTGCCTTAAACCCTTCGCTTTCCAATATAAAAACTGAGTGACTTAAATACGTTAATTTCATACATATTACCTCCTTAAAAAAATTATACCCTTAATTAACTAATGATAACAGAATAATAACATTGCGGGGATTGAATTTTAACAGATAATTATGATAATTCTAGTTTTGATGTTGAGTTTTATTTTTTTATATGATATAATTTTCAATAAAGAAAACGTTTACTATAAATTACTATCAAAGTTTTAACTTCTTGTCATTAACATAATAATTTTGAGTTTAATCTATCTTGACATAGATAAACTGTAATTAAAATAATAAGGAGGATTGTCAAATGAAAAAATCTTTAGTGCTGCTTATTGTTGTTGCCATGT
>DAONLG010000127.1:0-2626 GCA_035406565.1 Soehngenia sp. | reverse complement strand
CAAGACTTAATTGATATACAAGTTTTAGATAGAACAGAATCAGGTCGTGTAAAAACCATAAAAGTGATAGCTTCAGATAAGACAGTATTACTAAGTGGAGATAAATTTAGATCAATTATGGGCAATTCTAACTTCAAGAGCACATTGTTTTCTATTCAGAAAAAATATGATACTGATGAGGTCATGAAATCAACATTATCAAAAAATGGTATCGAAGAAATAGACATTTCATCGAATACTCTTATGGTGCTTTCAAAAGATGGAATAAAAAATCTTGACAATTCTTCAATTTTTGTATTAGATAATATAGGTAAATCTAATATAAACATAGATACTCAAGTTGCCTCCTTTTCTTTTGTTGGGAAAGGTTATGGGCATGGGGTAGGAATGAGCCAGTATGGAGCAATTGAAATGGCAAAAGAAGGATACAATTACGAGCAAATATTGCAATATTATTATAAAGATATTAAAATTATGCAATAGATTGGAGACTGAATGAATTGAAAACAGCAGATTTTAATTACAATTTACCTAAAGAATTGATAGCTCAAGTTCCTCTTGAAGATAGAACTAGTTCTAGATTGATGATAGTCAATAGAAAAACAGAGGAAATAACTAATAGAAAATTTACAGATATAGTTAATGAACTGGATCCTGGAGATTGCTTAGTATTAAATGATACTAAGGTCATGCCTGCTCGATTATTTGGCCATAGGCCAGGTAAGGAAGAAAAAATTGAAGTGTTATTACTGAAACGCATATCTAATAATACATGGGAATGCTTGGTAAAACCAGGTAAAAAAATGAGAGAAGATACTTTAATAGAGTTTGGAGATATATTAAAAGGAAAAGTTCAGCGCATATCCGATGGAGGCATTCGAGTAATTGAATTTTATTATAGAGGAGTTTTTGAGGAAGTTCTAGATGAGCTTGGCGAAATGCCACTTCCTCCATATATAACACAAAAACTAAAAGAAAAAGAAAGGTATCAAACAGTATATTCAAAAAATATAGGGTCAGCTGCAGCACCAACTGCGGGGTTGCATTTTGATAATGCAATATTAAATGAGATTGAGAACAAGGGTGTGAATATTGCATATTTAACTCTTCATGTAGGGCTTGGAACGTTTAGACCTGTCAAAGTTGAAAAGGTCGAAGAGCACAAAATGCATTCTGAGTATTATGAGATAAATGAAGAATGTGCTAATAAAATAAATGAATCTAAATCAAACGGTGGGAAGATTGTATCAGTGGGTACAACATCTTTAAGAACATTAGAAACAGTTGCAGATGATAATGGATTTGTAAAAGCACAATCAGGATGGACAGACATATTTATATATCCTGGCTATAAATTTAAGATTGTAGATGAATTGATTACAAATTTTCACTTACCTGAATCTACATTATTAATGTTAATTTGTGCATTTGCAAATAAAGATTTAATTATGAAAGCATATAACAAAGCAATTGAAGAGAAATACAGATTCTTTAGTTTTGGGGATGCAATGCTTATTAAATAGGAGGAAAAAATGGCAATAAAGTTTGAGTTATTAAAAGAATCTAAAGAATGCATGGCTAGGCTTGGCAAAATAGAAACACCTCATGGAACCATTGAAACCCCAATATTTATGCCAGTAGGAACCAGAGCAACTGTAAAAGCGATGACACCAGATGAATTAAAATATCTAGGTGCACAGATAATTTTGTCTAACACATATCACTTGTATTTAAAACCAGGTCATGATTTAATTGAAAAAGCAGGTGGCTTGCATAAATTCATGAATTGGGATAGACCAATTTTAACCGATAGTGGTGGGTTTCAGGTGTTTAGCTTAACGGATTTGAGAAAAATTCATGAAGAAGGGGTGGAGTTTAGATCTCACATAGATGGATCAAAACATTTTATTAGCCCTGAGATTTCAATTGATATACAAAACTCATTAGGTTCTGATATAATGATGTGCTTTGACGAATGTGTAGCATATCCTTCTGAATATGAATACACTAAGCAATCTATGGAAAGAACAACAAGATGGGCTGCGCGTTGCAGAGACCATCATCACAAATGGGATAAACAGGGTCTTTTTGGTATAGTCCAAGGCGGCGTTTTCAAAGATTTAAGGAAAGAAAGTGCAAAAAATCTAGTCGATATGGACTTCAGTGGATATGCTGTTGGAGGATTGAGTGTCGGAGAACCTAAAGATTTAATGTGCGATATTCTTGAATACACAACTCCATTGTTACCTAAAAATAAACCAAGGTATTTAATGGGTGTAGGAAGTCCTGATTTTCTCTTCGAGGCTGTAGAAAGAGGAATAGATATGGCAGATTGTGTATTGCCTACTAGAATTGCGAGAAATGGCACTGCTATGACTAGCAATGGAAGAGTGATAATTAAAAATGCTAAATATGCAGATGATTTCAATCCACTAGATCCAGAATGTGATTGTTATACATGTAAAAATTATTCCAGAGCCTATATAAGACATTTATTTAATGTGAATGAGATATTGGGCTTAAGATTGACAACAATTCATAATTTATATTTTCTTTTAAAATTGATGGAAAATATAAGGCAATCCATAAAAGAGGATAATTTTTATGAATATAAGAAATCATTTTA
>DAONLG010000126.1:0-2688 GCA_035406565.1 Soehngenia sp. | reverse complement strand
TATTTAAGCCCTTTCAGACCTGCTTGGTAGTCCCTGTCCAAGTAATTAAGTTGAATTTGGCAAAAATCCCAATTAAAACTATCCACTATTTTTTCGAATACTTCATATTCATCGTGGAACGAGAAGCCAATATATTTTATTTTACCTTCTTCTTTAGCTTTTTTAACAAAGTCAAAAACTTCTAAATTCATTATTTTATCGAATCTTTCGCCATCCAAAGAGTGTAGTAGATAAAAGTCTATATGGTCTGTCTTAAGATTGTCAAGCTGTTCATCAAGGTATTTCATGAAATCATCTTTGGTATTAGCTAACCACACAGGATTTTTAGTAGCTAAATACACTTTATCCCTATATCCCTTACTTAATACTTTTCCAACAAATCTTTCGCTCATACCGCCGTGATAAGGATAAGCTGTGTCTATGTAGTTTACACCATTTTCAATAGCATAAATCAGCATCTCAGAAGCTTTATCTTCATCTATTGCCTTTGGGTCTCCGTTTATTATGGGAAGTCTCATGCACCCAAAACCTAATTGTGAAACCTTTAACCTGTCGTTAGTAAAATAACTATATTGCATTACAATACCCCCTTATGTATAATGTAGCTAACTAATCCCATATTTTAAATATTATACTCAAAGCATAGTTTAATATCAATTTTCTAAGGGTAGAATAGTTATGTACTAATTATATCATAAAAAATTAAGGAGTGATGAAATGAGTGCAAAAAAAACGCCTATTTACGATGAACATGTAAAGCTCGGCGGCAAGATAGTTGAATATGCAGGCTGGCTAATGCCAGTTGAATATGAAGGCTTAGTAGCTGAGCATGAAGCAGTTAGAAACGACTGTGGGCTATTTGATGTGTCGCATATGGGAGAAATAACCATAAAAGGGAAAGACGCTACTAGATTTGTAGATTACTTAATGACAAACGATATAAGCACAATGACAGATAATCAAGTTATTTATACTCTTATGTGCAATGACAATGGTGGAGTAGTAGATGATTTATTAGTATATCGCTACAATGAAAACTACCTTTACTTAGTTGTAAATGCTGCAAATACTGACAAAGACTTTGATTGGATATTAAAGCACAAAGATGGATTTGATGTTTCGATAGAAAACATCTCTGATAGAGTGGGCGAAGTTGCACTACAAGGGCCTAAAGCACAGAAAGTCCTCCAAAAGTTAACTGACTACGATCTAAATGACTTAAAATTCTTCCACTTTGTAGATGACATAACAGTAGCAGAGGTAAAAGCTATGGTTTCAAGAACAGGCTACACAGGAGAAGACGGATTTGAGATATACACAGACAAAGATGATATAGTAAAAGTATGGAGAGAGATACTAAAAGCAGGAGAAGAAGAAAACATAAAACCTGCAGGACTTGGCTGCAGGGATACTGAGATTTGAAGCTTCACTACCTTTATATGGGCATGAATTTAATGACGAAATAACTCCACTTGAAGCTGGTTTTAAATACTTCGTAAAATTAGATAAAAATTCAGATTTTATTGGAAAAGAAGCATTGGCAAGACAATTAAAAGAAGGCTTAAAAAGAAAGCTTGTGGGATTTGAGATGATCGATAGAGGGATTCCTAGAGAAGGATATGAAGTATATAAAGATGGTGAAAAAATAGGGCATGTAACAACAGGATATCATTCACCTACTCTTAAAAAGAACATAGGAAACGCACTCATAAAAGCTGAATACACAGAAATTGGTACGCCAATTGAAATAATGATAAGAAACAAACCTTGTAAAGCACAAGTTATAAGTAAAAAATTTTTAAATAAGAAAAAATAGGGGGTTTTACGATGAAAGTTTTAAAAGGATTATATTACACAGAAGATCATGAATGGGTAAAAGTTGATGGGAACTATGCTTATATTGGCATAACAGACCACGCACAACACAACTTAGGTGATATCGTCTATGTTGATTTGCCAGAAGTTGACGAAGAATTTGAAAAGGGAGATGCTTTTGCAGCAGTAGAATCAGTCAAAGCTGCAGCAGATGTTTATATACCAGTAAGTGGAAAAGTTGTTGAAGTAAATGAAGAGTTAATAGACGATCCAGCACTATTAAATGCAGATGCTTTTGAAAACTGGATAGCTAAAATCGAGTTAAAAGATAAATCAGAATTAGATGAACTTATGTCGAGTGAGGATTATGAAAGCTTTCTAGAAGAGGAGGAGTAAGATGTATCCTTATATACCACATACAGACAAAGATGTGGAAGAGATGCTTAAAAAGCTTGGCTTAAATGACATCGAGCAGTTGTTTGATGACATCCCAAAAGACGTAAAATTGAATAGAGAATTAGACATACCTAAAGCAAAGAGCGAATTAGAAGTTAGGAATAGATTAATCGAACTTGCAAATAAAAATTGTTCTCTATCCAATGTAACCTCATTTTTAGGTGCTGGGGCATATGAACATTATATACCTTCTGTAGTGAATCATATAATTTCAAGAAGCGAATTTTATACTGCATATACTCCATATCAACCAGAGATAAGCCAAGGAACTCTTCAATACATCTTTGAATTTCAAACACTTATAAGCGAATTGACAGGAATGGACGTAGCAAATGCATCACTCTATGACGGAGGAACTGCAGTTGTCGAAGCTGCTTTAATGTCTTGCGCTTATTCTAAAAGAGATAACATTATAAT
>DAONLG010000125.1:0-2822 GCA_035406565.1 Soehngenia sp. | reverse complement strand
ATGGATTTATCTCAATTCAAGGGAAACACAAAGATAAAAGTTAAATTAAACAATGTTGTAGTAAATCTAGATAAAAATGGCAATTTTAGCCAACTTATGAACAAAAATAATCTAGAGAAACTTGTACTTGGAGTTTATGTAGGGAAAGTTAAGCTATATGAGCAAAACGTAGATGTTAAGACATTGCCAACTTTGACATTAGAGAAAGCTTTTCAAATTGCTAGAGAAAAGGTTGCTAAAATTCCTACTTTGGAAAATTTAAAATTAACTGACAAACAAACAGTAATTGAAGCAAGAGATGCACTAAATGATCTGAGACGTTTACTTGGGATGAGTGCAGCAACAAATGTGGAATATCAAACGATGTTAGCTAAAGTAAATCAAGCATTAGAAAGAATAAGATTTTTAGAATCAACAACATTGAGATGGGTTGAAGAACCTAAACTCATTAAATATCAAAATAACAATGTTTTAATTGGGAAGCTTTTTATACCGGAAAATGTATCAAATGTAGTTGTTAAAGTCAATGGAGAAGTTGTAACGACTGCATTGGGAGCATTCAGATATAATGTGAACACAAATGTAGAAAATTTGATTGTAACTGTTGAGATAAACGGTGTAGTGAACAGTGAATTAACAAGGATTATTAAAAATGACACAAATACGATTACTGTTCAATATGTGATGGATTTGATCAACGCTTTACCATCGAAAGATAATGTTAAATTGTCAGATAGGGATAGTATCATTAAAGCAAGAGCTAGTTATGAAAAATTATCTCAAGAGAACAAAGCTTTAGTAACTAATTTGTCTAAACTAATCGAAGCCGAGTTAAAACTGAGAGAGTTAGAAATGGCACAATTATCTTGGGTATTTAAGCCAATCGCATTTTCAGACGGACAATATATTGGCAAATTAAATCTTAATAATATTGATAACGACAGAGTAAAAGTAAGACTTGGAACAGCTCCAAATGACGATTTAGCTGTATTAAACAACGGGTTTGTCTTCATATCAAAAACAGGGACAGAGCTAGTTGCTGTTCACGTTTATTTAGATGGGGTTATTGTGCCAAGCTTAAGTGTAACAATTAATTAAATATTTTTTATAAAGCACACTCCTAAGTAGCAAAGGGTAATACCAAACTACTTGGGAGTTTTTCATTTTTTTATAAATTTTTAAAGATGATTTTATTGAATCATGTGTATTCTATAGTATTCATGGGTATATAAAAAAAGCAACGAAAAAAATAAAAGGGGGATTTTTATGAGTACCAGAAATAAAAAGTTTCTAAGTATTGTTCTTTCTTTTGCAATGGTTCTAGGTTTTCTCATCGTGCCAACAAATACCACACAAGCTGCTAGCAATGAAAGCCTAACAATTGTTCATGTAAACGATATGCATGCAAGAGTAGCAGAAAATGAAGGCAGCAAGGAATTAGGTTTTGCTAAACTTGCAAGCGTTGTCAATGGATTGAGAACAACTGATCCAAATGTATTGTTTTTAAATGCTGGAGATACTTTCCACGGGACAATTGATGTTAATTTAACTCAAGGTGAAGAAATAGTAAAGATCATGAACAAAATGAAATTTGATGCAATGACTCCAGGAAATCATGATTTTAACTACGGGTATAACAGATTATTGGAGTTAAAGGAAATGGCTGAGTTTCCTATATTAGGTGCAAACATAGTAAAAGAATCAGATAAAACATCAGACTTTGAACCATACATCATCAAAGAGATGCAAAACGGATTGAAAGTTGGTATCTTTGGACTTACTACTGATGAAACGAAATATAAATCTCACCCATCAAATACTACGGGCATAGAATTTGCTGATCCTGTAACTACAGCAGATAAATATGTAAAAGAATTAAAAAATAAAGGTGCTGATGTAATAATCGCATTAGTTCATTTAGGACTAGATGAATCAAGTGTAAACACTTCAAAGAAATTAGCAGAAAAGGTACAAGGAATCGACCTAATTGTAGATGGTCATAGCCACCATATGCTTGAAGAAGGAATGCTTGTAAATAATACTTTAATAGTACAAGCTGGATCATATACTCAAGATGTAGGCTTTGTAAAATTAGAATTTGAAGATGGAAAGATCGTTAAAAAAACAGCTGAAGTAATGACATATGAAGATTTAAAAGCAACAGAACCTGATGCAGAGATTGCAAAGATGGTAGAGGAGTTAGTTGCTAAAAATGAACCTTTAAAAAATACTGTAATAGGTAAGACTGAAGTGAAACTCGAAGGGACTAGAGAACTTGTTAGAACTGGCGAAACTAATTTAGGTAATTTAATAACTGATGCTATGAGAAAATCTACCGGTGCAGATTTTGCACTTACAAATGGTGGAGGAATTAGAGCATCAATTGATGAAGGTGAAATAACATTAGGAGAAATACTAACTGCTTTCCCATTTACTAATACTCTAGCAGTCATAAAGGTGACTGGAGAAGAAGTATTAAAGGCATTAGAACATGGAGTTGATGCTTATCCTGAACCAGCAGGTCATTTTCCACATGTAAGTGGTTTAACTTACACTTTTGACCCATCAAAACCAGTAGGTCAAAGGATAGTGTCCGTTATGATAAATGGTAAACCAATTGAAAAGACTAAGACTTACACAATGGTTACAAATGATTTCGTAGCAGCTGGTGGAGATGGATATACGATGTTTGCCAACAAACCATTTGTTGGTGAAGGCGGGCTTTTATCAGACGTATTAGCTGAATATATTTCTCTAACCGAGATGATAGGACCTAGAGTTGAGGGAAGAATTAAAGCTGTAAAAACACCAACAGTGCCTAC
>DAONLG010000124.1:0-2894 GCA_035406565.1 Soehngenia sp. | reverse complement strand
TGATATTTATTTGCTAAATAATATATATGAGATTTTTTTATATATAAAAGCTATGATTGTTAGTAGTATATTAAATTTTATGAGAACTTTAGCCATCCAGGAAATCTTAATAAGGAATTTCGGTACTTATGCATTTTCAAAATTAAATTTGAAAGAATATCAAGAACAAAGGCTATTTTTGCGCTTTAATCCGAAGGAGAGATGTCCGAGTGGTTTAAGGAGCACGCCTGGAAAGTGTGTGTACGCCAAAAGTGTACCCAGGGTTCGAATCCCTGTCTCTCCGCAAATAATAATTGCACTTAAATTAGAGATAATAAGATATTAATAACAAGAGATTCTAGAGTTGTAGTAGTCTCAACAGGAATCGAACCTGTATCAAAAGTTTAGGAAACTTCTATTCTATCCATTGAACTATGAGACCTAAAAATTTCAAGGGTAAAGATACACATGAATATTAGAAACGGATGATTAGTTTGCTGAGAAATAAATTTTAATCATTGAACATATTAAATATTTTTATAATATGTTTAATGCAAATTTTCTTTGTATCTGGCACGATAAGGGTAATTTTTTAAGAAATTTAATTGCCTTATTTAATTTATAAAATTTTGATAATTATAGTTTATGTGAAATTATATTTGGATATTATAATTTAATATATCAATACTAATCTGAGATTCCTTCGATTTTGGCATAGTTTATGCGCCTATCAAAGTATGGCAACAACAATAGATATTCAAGAATTAAATAGAAAGCACCTTTTGCGTGCTGATGTCGTATATAGAGTGAATCATGGTCTGTGTAGCAGATTGGTTAATTATAGAAATGGGATCATGTATCTCGAAGTGATGTTCACCAAAAAATGGAAAAAAGATTATGATCAAACCACTGAGGAATTAGCCCAGTGTTGGAGAAATAGTAATCGAGAACTTGCAAAAGCGATAGGCTGCAAGGTTTATATCATCGATGCAAGAGAATACCACTATAAGAAAGATCTTTACCTAAGCACGGGTGTAGCAAGTTATGATGCTAAAAAAGGGATGATCTTTTATGATCAAATTTTAAACTAGTTGGTCTTAAAGTTCAGCTTAAACGAATTAAAGAATTTATCCGAATGATTTGAAAGTCTTTGATCCATTGTTGAAAATAATTGTAGTGAATACAAATTATTTTCGAATGGGATTAAAGCAGTTTTTAAAGATTGATCACCATCATATTTTATTAATAAAATTCTGGAATCGACACCATTTATCTGTTCTTTTTGAGAATATAATAATTTACTATCCTTGAGCTGTGATAGAAGTCCTTCCAATATCGTTTCGTATATGTAATCCATTGTAGAATCTTGAAGTGTTAATAAGAAATCCTGGGGATAGATTGTATGATTAATGATATAATTATCTTCCGATTTTTTAATTTTTTCCCCTGCGGAATAGGAGTATATTTTTATTAAGCCTATCTCTGATTCTAGTTCTTGATTTGAAATTTTAGGTTCTTCGGGCAGGTATACTGAAAAATTTCCTTCTTTTGAAGAATAGTAAATCCAATCCAAGGAAATGAAAAGTATAATAGAACTAAGAAAAAGCTTCATTATGTAAAATTTTATGGATAACGCAGGAAACTCTAAAAGCGTATTCAAAAATCAATTCTTATATTTGCACAAAATAAAAAATCATGCATTTTGATATTATTGTAGTTGGTTCAGGACCTGGAGGATATGTGGCTGCGATTAGAGCTTCACAACTAGGGAAGAAAGTTGCTATCATAGAAAGAGAATCTTTAGGTGGTATTTGTCTTAATTGGGGTTGTATCCCGACCAAGGCTCTCTTGAAAAGTGCTCAAGTATTTCAATATATCAATCATGCTGCTGAGTATGGTATTGCTGTTAGTGGTGTAAAAGCTGATTTTACTGGAATTGTAAAAAGAAGTAGAGGCGTAGCTGAAGGGATGAGTAAAGGAATTCAATTTTTAATGAAAAAAAATAAAATTGAAGTCATCATGGGGACAGCTAAGTTGATTAAATCTGGATCTGTTGAGGTAACAGCAGCAGATGGAAAAAAATCAAACGTCACTGCAGATCATATCATCCTTGCCACAGGAGGGCGAGCAAAACAGTTGCCAAATTTACCTATTGATGGAACACATATTATCGATTATAGAAAAGCTATGAGTTTGGAAAGTTTGCCAAATAAAATGGTCGTAGTAGGGGCTGGAGCAATAGGTGTTGAGTTTGCATACTTTTATGCTTCATTGGGTACAGAAGTGACTGTTGTTGAATTTATGGAACAAGGTCTTGTGCCAAGGGAGGATGTAGATATTTCTAAAGAGTTGGCAAAATCATTTAAGAAGCTTGGCATAAAAGTTTTGGCTAATACATCTGTGGAGAAAGTTGAAAATTTGGCTCACGGAGTTAAAGTAACAGCAAAGAATAGAAAAGACAATTCGGAGCAAGTGATAGAAGCTGATCTAGTACTTTCTGCGGCAGGAGTCACTGCAAATATTGAGAATATAGGTTTAGAAACATTAGGTATAGTTGTCGAAAAAGGGCTCATAAAAGTTGATGCCTATTATAGAACCAATGTTGCAGGAATATACGCTATTGGAGATATTGTACCAGGACAAGCTCTTGCTCACGTAGCTAGTGCTGAAGGGATTACATGCGTAGAAGCAATCTGTGGACATCATCCAGAACCAATAGATTATAATAATATTCCAGGTTGTACGTATTGTTCACCAGAAATCGCATCTGTTGGCTATACAGAAGAATCTGCGAAGGCTGCTGGATATGAATTACTCATCGGTAAATTTCCATTTTCTGCGTCTGGTAAAGCAAGTGCTGCAGGTGCAAAAGATGGTTTTGTTAAAGTAATTTATGATAAAAAATATGGTGAGTT
>DAONLG010000123.1:0-2900 GCA_035406565.1 Soehngenia sp. | reverse complement strand
CCAAGCAGGTCTGAAAGGGCTTAAATACGCTAAAGAAAAGGGATTGGATGTAGTTGTCATGGAGCCTGTAAAGGGAGGAAAACTTGCTAAAGCTCCTGAAAAAATAAAGAGTATATTCGACAGTTCAAATATTCGTAGATCTCCTGCGCAGTGGGCTTTGAAATGGGTGTTAGATAGGGATGAAGTATCTGTAGTCCTAAGCGGCATGACTACACTAGAACAGGTAAAGGAAAATATTGCTGTGGCAAGTGATTCAAGAAAGTTGACGGATGATGAAATCAAATTAATTGATGAAGCTACAAAGATATATAAAGAGGGCTTTAAAGTTGGATGCACAGCTTGTGAATACTGCATGCCTTGCCCATCTGGTGTAAATATTCCGAGGGTGTTTGAATTATATAACAATGTGTATGTATTTGATGAATTAGATGAGTCTAAAAAGATGTATCAGAGGTTGATTGAGAACAATATGGATGCACAAAACTGTGTAGAATGCGGAAGCTGCGAATCGGTTTGCCCACAGCATTTGTCAATTATAGAATTATTAAAAGATGCCGATAAAGTGTTGAGATAATAAAAAGTGGTTCTTCTAACTGAATTTTTAGAAGAACCACTTTTTATTTTATTTTATATAGTTTTATTAAATGATAAATTAAATTTCCAAAGATTAAAACCAAAATGATTGGTAGAAATATTTTTGGTAAATTATTCATGTGGATCGAATTTATAGTTAAGAATGAAAAAATTATTACAAGCATTAGTTTTAGAGTTTTTATCATGTCATATAATGTACTATATACTCTGTAAGCATTCTCTTCAGTAACTTTAACTCCAGTGTTCCATACTTTTGGAAATCTTTCTAGCACACTGATACCTATAAACATTATCCAAGCTATTATAGGTAGAACAATGAGTTCATTTTTGCTTCCCCATCGGTCAATATTTCCTAGTGCATCATAATGGCCTGGTATTTTATCAGGTAAATTACCCCAACCAATTAATAGATAAATGCTTATGCCAAACAATAATGCAATGCATATTATATCGATAATATAGTACTTTATTTTCTTAATCGACATGATTACCGTTCCTTTGCTATAAAAATATATATTTTAAAAAAGCTAGATTGTTCATACAATCTAGCTTTAATATTATCTCTTTGAGAATTGTGGACTCTTTCTTGCTTTTTTAAGACCATATTTCTTTCTTTCTTTCATTCTAGGGTCTCTAGTTAAATGCCCTGCTTTCTTTAATAATGGTCTTAGTTCAGGATCAGCTTCAATCAATGCTCTTGCAATACCGTGCCTAATTGCTCCAGCTTGACCAGTAAATCCTCCACCATGTACATTTACGTAAACATCATATTTATCTAAAGTTTCAGTTACTACCAATGGTTCTTTTGCGATGGTTCTCAATGTTTCATAGTTAAAGTAATCTTCAATATTTCTATCATTTACTTTGACGTTTCCATTTCCAGGAACCAATCTAACTCTAGCAACTGAAGTTTTTCTTCTTCCAGTTCCAGCATATTGCGCTACTGCCATTTACTTATCCTCCCTTCCATCAACTAAAATTCGTATAGTTCTGGTTTTTGAGCTTCGTGTTTATGCTCTGGTCCACTGTATACTTTTAATTTCTTAAACATTTGTCTACCTAATGTGTTCTTTGGTAGCATCCCTTTTACTGCCAATTCGATGATTTTTTCAGGATTTTTTTCAATCAATTGGTTGTATGGAACTTGTTTAAGTCCTCCAGGGTATCCAGTATGATATGTGTAGCTCATTTGATTTATTTTATTTCCAGTAAATTTAACTTTTTCAGCATTTATTATTATTACGTAGTCGCCAGTGTCAACATGAGGTGTAAATGTTGGTTTTTTCTTTCCTCTTAGTATAGCCGCAACTTCTGAAGCTAATCTTCCTAATGGTTTCCCTGTAGCGTCTATTACGTACCATTTTCTTTCTACTTCTTGTGGCTTTGCCATATAGCTTTTCATCTATTTCCCTCCCTACTACGGTTAATCATCTATTCAAATTAATTCGGTTTGTGTTTTTAAAAAGTTCCGGGCTCTTTTAAAACACTCTAATATATTCTAATACATGTAAAGGCGCATGTCAAGTAAATCACAAAAAATAAGTGACCAAATTCGGTCACTTATTTTTCCAAATCTAAAATATTTTATTATTGTAATAATTGTAATACTTGTTGTGGCATTTGATTTGCTTGAGCAAGCATTGATGTTGCAGCTTGGCTTAAGATGTTGTTCTTTGTGAATTTCATCATTTCTTCTGCCATGTCTACATCTCTAATACGAGATTCTGCAGCTGTCAAGTTTTCTGATGTTGTAGTTAAGTTATTTATTGTGTGCTCAAGTCTGTTTTGATATGCACCTAGTTTTGATCTTTCTGCTGATACTAGTTTTATTGCATCATCTATAATCTTTATTCCTGAATTTGCTCCTGATTGAGTTAATAATCCTCCAGTTGCTCCAGTAGCAGTTGGATCTGCAACTTCAAGAGCAGATAATTTTAAACCACTAGCCGATGTGTCCATTCTGCCAATAGACACCTCTAGAGATTGATCTTTATTAGCTCCTATCTGTAATGTTGCATTGAATTTTACAAATGTAGTTACTTGATTTCCACTTGCATCAGTAGTAGTTTTATTTTCTCCAAATAATTTTTGTGTATTAAACTCAGTATTTCCTGCAATTCTATCAACTTCATCTAATAATTGATTTAGTTCACCTTGTATTGCTATTCTGTCATCTTTTGTGTTTGTATCGTTTGCTGCTTGCACTGCTAAGTCTCTCATTCTGTTTAATATTGAGTGAGTCTCATTTAAAGCACCTTCTGCTGTTTGAATTAGAGAAATTCCATCTTGTGCATTTCTTACTGCTT
>DAONLG010000122.1:0-2936 GCA_035406565.1 Soehngenia sp. | reverse complement strand
AGGTGAAAAACCAGTAAAATCAGAAAATGGACTTTTGACAACTATTGCTTGGGGACTAGATGGCAAAGTAAATTACGCATTAGAAGGAAGTATATTTATTGCTGGTGCTGCAATTCAATGGTTGAGAGATGAATTGAGGTTAATTTATGATTCACCACAAAGCGAATACTATGCAAATTTAGTTCCTGATACTAATGGGGTTTATGTAGTGCCTGCTTTTACTGGACTTGGAGCACCTCACTGGGATATGTACGCAAGGGGAGCTATATTAGGGTTAACTAGAGGTGTAAAGAGAGAACATATAGTAAGAGCAACTCTTGAATCTATAGCTTATCAAACTAAAGATGTCATTCGAGCTATGGAAGAAGATTCAAAGATAAAACTAAACAGGTTAAAAGTAGACGGTGGGGCAAGCGCTAACAATTTCTTGATGCAATTCCAATCAGATATATTAGGAGTTCCTGTAGACAGACCAAAAATAGCTGAAACTACAGCCCAAGGAGCAGCTTATCTCGCAGGACTTGCTGTTGGTTTCTGGAAAGACAAAGAAGAGATAAAAAACAAATGGGAACTTAATAAAACATTTGATGTAAACATGGATTCTGATAAGAGAGAAAAATTATATAGTAAATGGCTAAAAGCTGTAGAAAGGTCTAAAGACTGGGAAAGAGATTAAATAGCGAGGTAATGGATATGTATGATTGCTTAATTATAGGTGCGGGTGTGGTAGGTGCTGCCACAGCCCGCGAACTATCAAAATATAATTTAAAGATAGCAGTACTTGAGAAAGGAACAGAAGTTTGCCAAGGAACTAGTAAATCCAATAGTGCTATAGTTCATGGCGGATACGATGCTTCTTATGGCACTTTAAAAGGAAAGCTAAATGTAAGAGGAGAAAGATTGTTTGAGAGTTTGTCAAAAGAACTGAATATTCCCTTTGAAAAATGTGGTTCTTTAGTGTTAGCTTTTAATGATGAAGATGAGAAAAAGCTACAAGATCTATATGAAAATGGGCTTAAAAATGGCGTCGAAGGGTTAAAAATTATTGACAAAGATGAAGTATTGACGATGGAACCAAATGTCTCTTTGGAGGTGACAAAAGCATTATACTGCAGTGAAGCAGGAATTGTTTGTCCTTTCAATGCAACTTTTGCTTTCATAGAAAATGCTATGGACAATGGAGTGGAATTGTTCTTAGATGAAAAAGTTATAGGCATAGAGAAAAGTAAGGATGCTATTTTAGTTCGTACTGAAAAGGGAAGTGAATTTCAAACAAAAATTCTAATAAATTCTGCAGGTCTATATTCAGATGAAATAGCAAAGCTTGCAGGGGATGAAGAATTTACAGTTAAAGGAAGAAGAGGAGAATATAGAATTTTAGACAAGAAGGTTTCAGACATAGTAAAACATGTTATTTTTACTACTCCTACCAAAGCCGGGAAAGGGGTGTTAGTTTCTCCAACTGTTCATGGAAATATAATTGTTGGACCAACTTCTGATCCAGTTGAAGACAAGGAGGACACGAGGACTACTGATTCCGGAATAAATAAAGTTGATGAAATTGCACTAAAACTTGTTCCAAATTTAGCATTGAATGAAACCATCAGAGTATTTGCAGGTGTAAGGGCTTCTATATCGCAAGGCGATTTTTTAATATATGAATCTAAAAATATTAAAGGCATGCTTAATTTAGGTGGGATAGACTCTCCTGGGTTAGCTTCATCACCAGCTATAGCAGAAGAAGTGCGAGATTTTGTTTCCAAGTATATAGATTTAGTTGAAAACAAAAATTTTATTAAAGAAAGAAAGGCAATACCACACTTTAATGACTTAAGTGATACAGAGAAAGAGGAAATACTAAAAAGAAATCCAAATTATAAAAGAATAATTTGCAGATGTGAAATGATCACTGAAGGCGAGATAATAGAAGCTATTCACAGAAATGCAGGAGCTAGGACTGTAGATGGCATTAAAAGGAGAGTAAGACCAGGTTCTGGGAGATGCCAAGGAGGATTTTGTGGACCGAGAATACTAGAGATACTCTCTCGTGAGCTAGGAATTCCTGTAGAAGAGGTATTAAAGGAAAACCAAGGTTCAAATATTGTTGTGGGTAGAACTAAAGGGGTGCTTTAAATGGAATATGATTGCATAGTAATTGGAGGAGGTCCAGCAGGGCTTGCAGCTGCAATTGAAGCAAAGGATAATGGAGCTGATAAGATATGCATAATTGAGAGAGATAGAGAGCTAGGGGGTATTTTAAATCAATGTATTCACAATGGCTTTGGATTGCATGAATTTAAAGAAGAACTTACTGGCCCAGAATATGCATATAGGTTTATTGAAGAAGTTTTAAAAAGAGACATAGATGTATATTTAAACACTATGGTAATGGATCTATCAAAAGATAAAGAAGTGATTGCACTTGGAGATAGAGGGCTGATGGTATTTAAAGCGAAGTCAATTGTATTAGCTATGGGATGCAGAGAAAGAACGGCAGGAGCTATAGGAGTTAAAGGATTTAGACCATCTGGAGTATACAATGCTGGGATGGCACAAAGATTGATTAATATGGAGGGCTATCTTGTAGGCAAAGAGGTTGTAATATATGGTTCAGGTGATATTGGGCTCATAATGGCACGAAGGATGACTTTGGAAGGAGCTAAAGTGAAAGCCGTTGTTGAAATTATGCCTCATTCAAGTGGGCTTAATAGAAATATTCATCAATGTCTAAATGATTTTGACATACCACTTTTATTAAGTCATAAAGTAGTAGAAGTTCATGGCAAAAATAGGGTCGAGGGCGTAACTATAGCAGAGGTTGATAGTAAATTCAATGAGATTGAAGGTACAAGAGAATATATAAATTGTGACACTTTGCTTTTATCCGTTGGGCTTATTCCAGAGAACGAAATAAGTCAAAAAGCTGAAGTGACTTT
>DAONLG010000121.1:0-3374 GCA_035406565.1 Soehngenia sp. | reverse complement strand
CTGATAGAATAGCGGTCATTCATAAAGGACATATTGTGGAATTAGCTGATAGCGATGAATTATTTGAAAATCCACTTCATCCATACACAAAATCACTTTTGTCGGCGGTTCCGATACCAGATCCAGACTTAGAGAAAAATAAAAAAATATTGATTTATGATCCTAGGATACACGATTATTCAGTTGACAAACCTAAATGGGTCGAGATTAAAAAAGATCATTTTATATGGGCAAATGAAAAAGAAATAGAAAAGTATCGAAGTGAGTTAGATAAAAATCATCACGATAAGGAGATAGATTAATGAATGGTAAATTAATAATAGCGGGGGGCAATTTAGAAGAGAGCGAACGTAAAATTCATGAGTATTTTATAAAAAATGCTTATAAACCAGGTAAAAAAATAGCCATAGTGCCAACTGCTTCTGGTAATGAACCAATTGAGACTATAAGACATGTAAATGATATTTGGGTAGACCTGGGGGTAGCAAAAGAAGACATCATAACGATACCTATCTACGGTGATGAAGGCGAGCTGTGGCGAGATCCTCCGCTCGGCGATTATGATGAGATAGTTGATATTATGAAAGATATAAATGGATTTTGGTTTACAGGTGGAGATCAATTCTATACTCATAAAGCTTTTATCAGAAAAAATGGTGAGGATACAAAAGCTCTTTTGAAAATGAAAGAGATTTATGAATCGGGAGGTACTATAGGTGGTACTAGTGCAGGAGCTGCAATTATGAGTAAAATAATGATTGGCTCAGGTGATAATACTGATGTATTAAAAGGCAGAATAAAACATAGCTATTATGATTATGATGAAGAAAATGATGATTATATGAGAATTGTTAAAGGATTAGGATTTTTTGAATGGGGAGTAGTAGATCAGCATTTTGATAAAAGAGCCAGAATCCTAAGACTTGCCAGAGCTGTATTGGAGCCGTCAAATAAAACTTTACTTGGCTTTGGGGTATCTGAAGATACGGCTTTGATTTATGACAAAGGCAATGAATCAATTGAGGTGTTAGGGTCTGGAGCAATTTTTATTCTTGATTTAAATCAAGCAAATAACTGTAGAACAGATGAACAATTCTCTTTTGAAAAAATGAACGTAAGCATAATGAGAGAAGGAGATCATAAGAAATTTCCTATATAATTATTGAATAAAATTTGAAATGACTATTAGAATAATTCCTGTGGCAATATTATTAACAATTGACTCGCTTATATTTTTTTCACTGCTAGAATTTATTACATCGTCTTCATATATATTTAAAACACCTCTTTTGTGTTTTTTAAATATTGATTTTATGTAAGATGAGTTTGCGAGAAACTTTGATATATTTAAACCATCTTTAGATAGATAATCAATCCATCCAAGGAGTAAAAAAATGCTCCCTGAGAAAGCAATTAAAATATTGAACCTGCTTATTTGAGAGAACAATAGATTATCTAAGGCATAGATCAAAGCTATTGATATGATCAATTTGAGTATTAGCTGTTTTAGAAACTTAAATCGCATATTTTCATCTCCAATGATATAATTATAAATTATAACATAAGCTAAAGCATTAAACAATTATGAATGAATGGGTGATATTATGCAAAAGAGTATAGTCTTAATAGCAGGGTCAAAAAATACTAAGGATCATCTATATAGCCAGTTAAAGGAGTTTATTCCTGAGTATATAAGCATCAGCAGCTATGCAAGTGAAGAAAATATGCCAGATGAAATAACTGCGGATTTAATTATATATTCAAGCGATAACATGGAAAATGAGATTAAAGAACGGGGAATAAAGCTAAATTGTAAGGATTATATAATCAGTGAAAGAAGTATAAATTTTGACTATATAGAACTAGTTGCTAATATTCCACCCAAAACTGAAGTTTTACTGGTTAATGATGAAAAAGAAACAGCTCATAGCTCCATTGAAGATCTCATGGAATTAGGATTGAACCATATTAAATACTATCCGTATTATCCAGGGATAGAAAGCTACAAAAAATTAAAGATAGCAATTACACCAGGAGAATCTGATAAAGTTCCTGACTGCGTAGAAAAGGTAATAGATCTTGGACCACGCATTATGGATATTAATACTCTTTACAATATCATGGATAAATTAAATTTTGGAAATAAAGATACGAGATTTTTCACGAAGAGATATATGCAAAAGATCATAAATGTATCAAAAAATATTTCTCTAGTAAATAATAACGTGAATACACTAAATACCTATTTAAACAACATCGTAGATAGTCTTGTTAATGGTATTTTAGTGATTGACGAAAATGGATATATCAAATATGCAAATGAACAAATGACAAAATTACTTTCTCCTGACAAGAGAAACATTGAAAACAGAAATGTCAAGAACTTAGTAGATAAAGAAGCTTTAAAATACTTTATGAGTGCTGATTTTTATGAGAATAAGGAAATAGAAATATTTGGTTCAATGATTAAAACCTCAAAATTTAAGATACCCAACAGTGACAATGTAGTTATAACAACTAGTAAAGAAAAAAAAGCAAACATAAAGAGTAAATTCACTCAAGACTTGCTTTTAAAAGGACATTTCGCTAAATATGATTTTGAAGATATCATCGGGAAAAGTTCTCAAATAAATGAAGTTAAATTGACTGCATTGAAACTCTCAAAATCCGAACTTACTGTTTTAATTGAGGGTGAAAGCGGCACGGGAAAAGAATTATTTGCATCAGCAATTCACAACACTTCTAATAGAAAAGATGGGCCGTTTTTGGCAGTTAATTTCAGTGCGCTCCCTGATGAATTGATAGAGTCTGAATTGTTCGGTTATGAAGAAGGTGCTTTTACAGGAGCAAAAAAAGGCGGGAAAATAGGATTATTTGAGCTAGCAGACGGAGGAACTATTTTTTTGGATGAAATAGGTGATATTTCTTTAAAAGTACAGACGAAATTATTGAGGGTATTGCAAGAGAAAGAAATAATGCCAGTTGGAGGGACAACAATAAAGTCAGTTGATGTTAGAGTAATTGGTGCAACAAATAAAGATTTGCGAAAAATGGTAAAAGAAAAACAATTTAGGTCTGATCTTTATTATCGACTAAAAATTGGCTATATAAATCTACCACCTTTAAGAGAAAGGGTAGAAGATATAAGTGAGTTAGTAGAATATTTTATAGCAAAGGAGACATCAAAAAAAGTAAAAATTGCAAAAGAAGTAATAGATGAATTTGAAAACTATAAATGGTTAGGAAATGTAAGAGAATTAGAATCCACGATTAAATATATGTTAGCGGTGAGAACCACTGAAACATTGACTTTAGATGATTTGCCAGATAAAAAATTTTTCGAGGAAGAGTTAGAAGAAGCTCATTATGATTCG
>DAONLG010000120.1:0-3404 GCA_035406565.1 Soehngenia sp. | reverse complement strand
TGACTGTTTATGAAAACATATACTTAGGGCATGAAATAAAAAATGGAATTAATATTGACTGGAACGAAACAATCCAACAATCAAAGAAAATGTTAGAAAAAGTTAGGTTAAATATCAATCCTGAAATGAAAGTAAAGTACCTCGGTGTTGGTAAAATGCAGTTAATAGAGATAGCTAAAGCATTTAGCAAGGACGTTAAATTGCTCATCTTAGATGAACCGACTGCAGCATTAAATGACGATGATGCTGAGAATTTACTAAATCTATTAGTTGAGCTTAAAAAAGAAGGAATTACATCAATCATGGTGTCGCATAAGCTTAAAGAAGTAATTCAAGTAGCAGATACCGTTACTGTACTTAGAGATGGAAAAACTATATGCTCTTTAGATGCTCACAAAGATGAAGTATCTGAACCTGTCCTTATAAAACACATGGTTGGTAGAGAAATAGCTGATGTTTTTCCAAAGAGAAAAGTTAAAAATATTGGAGATATAGTATTCGAGGTTAGGAATTTAAATGCATTTGACCAAGCAACATCCAAGCAAATTTTAAAGGATGTAAATATTTATGCTAGAAAAGGGGAAGTAGTTGGAATTGCTGGACTTATGGGAGCTGGGAGGACAGAACTGGCACTAAGTGTTTTTGGAAATCCAAAAGGATATAAGGTCAGTGGGGAAATATATGTCGAAGGCAAACTCATGAATTTCAAAACTCCTTATGATGCTATCAAAGCAGGAGTTGCATATGCTACTGAGGACAGAAAAGGAGAAGGACTGATCCTAATACAAGACGTTAAAGAAAATACTACACTTGCTAACTTGAGAGCTATTGCTAGAAGTGGAGTGATCGACGATAACAAAGAAATTACAGTCGCAGATGAATACAGAAAAACATTAAATATAAAGACACCTTCAATTGAACAAAAGGTACAAAACCTTTCAGGGGGAAATCAGCAAAAGGTATCTTTGGCAAAATGGTTATTTACAATGCCTAAAGTTTTGATTTTAGATGAACCAACAAGAGGAATAGATGTAGGTGCTAAATTTGAGATATATAATATTATAAATGATTTAGTTAGCCAGGGAATGTGTATAATAATGATATCTTCAGAATTACCAGAAATTTTGGGTATGAGCGATAGAATATATATCATGTCACAAGGCAAGATAACAGGAGAATTACCGATTGAACAAGCAAATCAAGACAAGATAATGGAGTATGCAACAATCTAATATTCGCATGAGGAGGTAAGCTAAAATGTTTTTTAATGACTTAAAAAAGATGCTTAAGGAGAATATAAGAGATTACGGGATGTTCATAGCATTATTTGCAATAATAATTGGCTTTACTATTTTAACAGATGGCGTGTTCATATCACCTAGAAATATTAGCAACTTAATAAATTCCGTGGGATATATAGCAGTCTTAGCAGTTGGCATGACTTTGATAATTGTAATTAGGCATATAGATTTGTCTGTAGGCTATTTAGCAGGTTTTGCAGGAGCAATTGTTGCAATTCTTTTGACAAGATATAATATGTCGGTATTTGTTGCAATTCCAATTGTTTTAGTACTTGGAATAGTGGTTGGGCTATTCAATGGATTTTTAGTTGGCAAAGTAGGAGTTCCAGCTTTTGTTGTTTCTCTTGCAGGTATGATGATATTTAGAGGAGCGCTATTGCAAGTAACAAATCAGACAGGAACTATTATAATTAAAAACAAAACTTTCAATAATATAGGAAATGGATTTATTCCTGATTTTCCTTTTGTCAGTATTGAAGGAATTCATGTCGCTACGTTGGTTATAGGGATTTTAGGAATATGCTTGTATATTTTAAGTGAATTTAGGAATAGAAATAAAAAGTTAAGCTATCACTTTGAAGTTCCTTCAATGCCGATATTTTCTTTAAAGTTAGTTTTAGTTTCAGCGATGATCGCATATATTACTTGGATACTTGCACAGTATAATGGACTTTCTTGGACAGTTGTAATAGTATTAATTGTAACTGCATTGTATAACTATCTAACTAATAAAACAGTACTAGGAAGGCATATTTATGCTGTTGGAGGAAATCCTGAGGCAGCAGCATTAAGTGGGATAAATGTAAAAAATATTACTTATTTTGTGTTTGCCTCTATGAGTATGTTATCTGCACTTTCCGGAATACTTTACACATCTAGATTGCAGTCAGCTACAACTACAGCTGGTATGGGATTTGAGCTAGATGCGATAGCTGCAGCATATGTTGGAGGAGTTTCTGCTGCTGGTGGAGTTGGTAAAGTTACTGGATCAATAATAGGTGCTTTAGTAATGGCTTCACTATCTAATGGTATGAACCTGATGGGTGTTGGAATATCATATCAATATATCATAAGAGGGGCTATCTTAATACTAGCCGTAGTATTTGATGTAATGACAAGAAACAGAAATTCT
Organism: Soehngenia sp.; assembly: GCA_035406565.1. GTDB lineage: Bacteria > Bacillota > Clostridia > Tissierellales > Tissierellaceae > Soehngenia. The sequence goes on along the minus strand of DAONLG010000120.1, from coordinate 971 downwards.
TAACAGGGCTCTTGCCCTGTTTTGTTTAGAGGAGCGAAATGAATAAGAGAACATATTTAGAGATAAAAACTATATTGATTATTTTATTTGTAGTTTATGTTAGTTTTATGGTAATGGATATTTTTTATAGCAATTTGTTCATTTATTCAAACTTGCTAAAATTCATAGGTATTTTATTAGTAGGATTGTTGACTTTAGTGGAAAGGAAATCTTCAATTTCCTTGAAAGACATCAATCTTTTGAACTTAGCGATGGCTTTAACTATTATTTCAGATTATTTCTTGCTTATTAAAGGGAGCAATTACATAATTGGAATCTGGATATTTTCTTTGGCTCATTTGATGCATGGGATTAGAATGGAGAAGAATAAAGCAAGAGTAATCATAACGAGGTATATAAGTTTTTTAATTATCACACTAATTTTGTATTCTGTATTTTTGGATACACCTTATGAGATTGATTTAATAATTTTTGTCAGCTTATTCTATTTTTCAAATTTACTTTCAAATTTATTTAGGGCATTAGATGTTTATAAATACGATAAATTTCCATTAGTAAATAGCTCTTTGCTTGTTGCAGGATTTATCCTTTTTTTGTTTTGCGATATCAATGTAGCTATATATAATATACTACAATTCAACACAATCAATGTTTTTTTAGACATTTTTAGAAATTTATCTCGCATACTTATGTGGTTTTTTTATTTACCCTCACAGATTTTTATTGCTTTAAGTGGGTTGGATTTTGAAAAATAACTATAATGTTATATTTTTAGCAAATCTGGGTATCAATAAACAAATATATTAGGGAGGTAAAATATGGATAATTATCAAAATGTTTACCCAGTGAAAGATGATGTAGTAACTGTCAAAGAATGGATTATTTCAATGCTTATACTTTTAATTCCTGTAGTTAATATAGTAATGACCTTTGTTTGGGCTTTTGGCAGTAATACTAACCCCAGTAAAGCG
>DAONLG010000119.1:0-3613 GCA_035406565.1 Soehngenia sp. | reverse complement strand
ACTAATAGAGAAGAATTAATTAGACAACTTGCCTTATTGGCATATAAAGATGGTAAAATAAGTGATATTGAAGATTATATAAAAGCTGTTTTAAAAAGAGAAGCTGAATATAGCACAGCAGTTGGCTTTGGTGTAGCTATTCCACATGGAAAAAGTGACAGTGTTATTGAACCTTTCTTAGCATACGCAAGTACAGAAGGCATTGATTGGGATACGCCAGATCAAAAACCTGTTGATATTGTATTTCTAATTGGAGTGCCAGAAAAAGATGCTGGTTCCTTGCATCTAAAAATCTTAGCTAATTTGTCCAGAAAACTAATGAAAGAAGATTTTAGAAATTCTTTGAGAACTATTAAAACAAGTGATGAATTATTAGAATTTTTAAATAAGAGCGAATTAGGGTTTTAGGCGATTGCTATGTTAGCGGATGAAAGAAAATATCAAATTCTTGAAATGCTAAAAAAGCATAAAAGCCTGTCAGTAAAGGATCTATGTGATTTTTTAGACGCATCAGAATCAACTATTAGAAGAGATTTAAGGGAATTAGAAAAAAATGGAAGATTAAAAAGAACACATGGAGGAGCAATTCTAAAAGAATTATATACTTTAGAATATGAAGAAAATGTCAAACAAAAAATTAATAAATGCCTAGATGAAAAAAAAGAAATTGCATCAATAGCTTTTACTCTAATAAAGGAAAATATTTCTATAGCAATTGATGCGGGCACAACAACATTAGAGCTAGCAAAACTTATTGGTCAGTCAGAACTAGCTTTAACGGTGGTGACAAATTCATCAGATATATCAAATGCTTTATCTATTAATCCAAATTGTGTTATATACCTTGTAGGAGGAAAATTAAAAAATAATACTCTTGCTAGCGTAGGTAATTATAGTGTAGATTTTATTAAAAACTTTAATGTTCAGATAGCGTTTATTGGTACTAACGGATTAAGCATAGAAAAAGGTTTAACAACTCCTGACTTAGAAGAAGCACAAATAAAAAAAGCAATGATTTCAATCTCAAACAATGTATTTGTTTTAGCAGATAGCTCAAAATTTGGACTCGTAGCACTGGTTAAAATATCTGATTTTTCTCAGATTGATGCAATTATTACAGACAGTAAAGTAGAAAATGGCACTTTAAAGGAATATGCCAATTTAGATATAAATATAATTACTAAAAAAAGAAGGTGAAGAATTGATTACTACTGTTACTTTAAATCCTGCAATAGATAAAACCCTTATTTTAAATGAATTAAATTTAGGAAAAGTAAATAGAGTATTGAGAAGCAGAGAAAATATAGGTGGAAAGGGTATAAATGTATCGAAGATAATATCAAAATTAGGTGATGATACTAATTCTATTTCTATATTAGGGCATGACAATTTAGATTATGTAAAAAAGCTCCTAGAAAAAGCAAATATAAATTCTATATATTATGAAGTAGAAGGTTTGACTAGGACCAATACAAAAGTTGTTGATCTTAAGAATAACATAACTACTGACATAAATGAGTGCGGTTTTGAGATTGAGGAAGCTATCATACCAACTATAATAGAATTTATAGTAAACAATTTAACTGAATCAGATTTTATTGTATTAAGTGGGAGCATACCAAAAGGATTCCCAAGTGATATTTATTCGAAGATAATTGAAAATACCAATTTTAAAACTAAATTTGTTGTAGATACCGAAGGAGAACAATTATTAAATGTATTTAAAAATAGTCCTTTTTTGATAAAGCCAAATATACATGAGTTAGAAAGTGCTCTTGACATTAAACTTAATAGCACAGAGAAAATCGTTACAACATGTTTAGATTTAATAGATAGATATGGCATTGGAAACATTTTAGTTTCAATGGGAGGTGATGGTAGTATTTTAGTATCAAAAGATATTATCTTAAAAGCTGAGCCCGTAAAAGTAGAATTGAGAAGCACAGTAGGAGCTGGTGATAGTTTGGTTGCAGGGTTTATACATGGCTTATTGAATTACAACATGGACAAGTTTGAAGCGCTAAAGTTTGGTTCAGCTTGTGGCACATTAGCAGTATCTAAAGACTCTATAGATGACTTAACTAAAGCAGATATACAAAATATGGCAAAGAGTATAATTATTAAGCAATTATAAATTAAAGGGGTGATTATATGAAAATTTTGGCGGTAACAGCATGTCCTACTGGAATAGCTCATACTTATATGGCAGCAGAAGCTTTAGAAGAAGCAGCAAAGAAGAAAGGTTATGACATAAAAGTTGAAACAAGAGGTTCTGTTGGTGTCGAAAATGAGTTGACAGACGCTGAGATAAAAGAAGCTGATGCAATTATATTAGCATGTGATACAGCGGTACCAATGGAGAGATTCGAAGGTAAAAAATTACTAAATGTTTCAGTATCGGAAGCTATAAAGAACGCTGATGATCTGATAAATAGAGCATTAAATGCAAATGTATATAAGCCAAGTGTTAAAACTCAAGAGGATATCAAGAGTCCAGAACCAAAGAAAAAAGAACCAACAGGTATTTATAAACACTTGATGAATGGTGTTTCCTATATGATACCATTTGTTGTTGCTGGAGGAATAGCAATAGCAATCAGCTTTTTATTTGGATATGATTCTGCCTCAAATGAGGGAAGTTTAGCAGCATATTTGATGAGCATAGGCGGAGGTACTGGGGCTTTTGGATTAATGATTCCTGTACTAGCTGGATATATAGCTTATTCAATAGCTGACAGACCGGGATTAGCTCCAGGAATGATTGGTGGAATGGTTGCGACACAAATAAATGCTGGATTTTTAGGTGGGTTAGTGGCAGGTTTTCTGGCTGGATACATTGTTTTAGCTATTAAAAAATATATTAAATTACCAAAAAATCTACAAGGGATAATGCCAGTTTTAATAATACCAGTTTTAGGATCATTGTCAACAGGACTGTTATTATTTTATATTATAGGTACACCAGTAGCTGCAATCAATAATGGCATGAATAACTTTCTTATGAGCATGTCAGGGACAAATGCAATTATTTTAGGCGCTATTCTTGGGCTAATGATGGCTGTAGATATGGGTGGACCGATAAATAAAGCTGCTTATGCATTTGGAACTGCGACATTGACAACTGCAGTAGGAACTGGTTCTGAAATAATGGCTGCTGTTATGGCAGCAGGCATGGCGCCTCCTTTAGGAATAGCGTTAGCAACGATTTTATTTAAAAATAAATTTACAAAAGCTGAAATAGAAGCTGGCAAAGCTTGTTGGGTACTTGGAGCAAGTTTTATTACAGAAGGTGCAATCCCTTTTGCTGCTGCAGACCCTATTAGGGTTATTCCTTCTTTAATGGTAGGCAGTGCAATTACAGGCGCTTTAAGTATGGCTTTTAAAGCTACACTTGCTGTTCCTCATGGTGGAATATTCGTTTTCTTTGCAGTTGAAAATTTAGTTGGTTATATTATAGCTATAGCGGTTGGAACAGTAGTAACAGCTTTGTTATTAGGAGTTTTCAAGAAAAATGTTGCAGAATTAGCAGCTCAAAGTAAATAAGCAATATTACAATATAGTCAAGTCCAAAATAGTGTGTAAATTACCTCGGTAGTAAAATATTTTGGAATTC
>DAONLG010000118.1:0-3649 GCA_035406565.1 Soehngenia sp. | reverse complement strand
GTTATATCAAGGACTTGCTAAATCGACAAACCAAGATGTGGAAGATGTGTATCTTACTGATATATACACGCCTATATTATCAGACATAAAGGAAAATCCACTTGAAGATGAAGAAGAAACAGATGAAAAGAACAGAAGGCTAGCTCAAATAGAAGTGAAAGCAGCACTTGAAAGCGTAAAAAAAAGGCCGCCTTATGCTTTGGTGATGGATGGCGGGCTCATAAGATACACAATCTACGCAAAAGAGCTTTGGGAGGAGCTTGTTGAGTTCTGTTTATTAAATGATGTGATATTATTTGGTACTATAAAAGATATCAAGACAAAAATAATCGGAGAAGAGCTAAAGAATATATATAAAGATTTAAAAGGCCCATTATATGACAGAGAAATACTCTTTGGCTTTCTTCAATATAAAGAGATGTTAACTATATATGACGAATTGAACAAGAAGGAACAAAGCGGATTTAGCTCTGGATTTTTAAGGAGCTCATTAAGTCCCAACATTGTGGGAATTGATATAATAGAAGAGCAAAGGCATCTCTTGATTGATATGGCAAAGCTTATAGTAACTTTAACTCCAGAAAATTCGAGAGGAGTTCCACTATTTTTAGATATTGTAGACAAAGAAGTGAAAATAACCGATGATCTAATCGAAGCACTATTGGAGAGATACTTAGATAGAGATATATATGAGAGATTATTTGTATCGGAAAGAGACAAGAGAAATCTTTAAGGGGTGAAATAATGAAAGTATTGGGCATAACAACACAGCAAGAATTTTTTGCAGGCTCAAAAGAGCGAAATTTCAGAATAAATGAATTTTTAGTAGTGGAAGATAAACAGGGAGATTTAATAGCAGAAGTGGTAGAAGCTCAAACTTTTAACAGGTATATACCGCTAAATGTGTATGGGGATTTTGTAGACGCCTCAGTTATAGAGAGCATGAAAGCACTTGGATATGATGTAGATGAAGAGACTATATATGTTGCGAAACTGAGGTTGCTAGAAGAAGCATTGTACCCTGTTGAAACGGGCTCTGATGTGAGAGTACCTAAATTTAGTGAAATAAAAAACCTTATGCTCAGGACAAAAAAAGAAGAAGGACTCTGCTTAGGAGTTATCAGAAATACAGATAGTCTATATGAGGAATGCGAAGATGAATTTAAAGATCTGCTCTACACTTTTGAAGAGAAGGGTCTAGTTAAGCAAAGGGAATTGCCTTATATAATGGACTTAAAATCAATGCATCAGTACCCACACATAGGAGTGTTCGGGGGGTCTGGATCGGGAAAATCTTTTGGCCTTAGGGTATTATTAGAAGAACTCATGCAAAAAGAAATTCCAACAATTGTTTTAGACCCCCACTATGAAATGGATTTTTCAGATTGTCCAGATTATTTTAAAGATGAAAAAAGAGATTTTAATGCTAAGTTTAAATGCCTCCAAGTAGGTTTGCATGTAGGAGTTAAATTTGAGGACTTAACCGCTGGAGATTTAAAAAATTTACTGGATGCTTCAAGCCCTCTATCAGACGCTATGAACAATGTTGTAGATGTGCTGTTTAAAAACAAAGACTCATATTTAAGCTTTTCTAACAGATTGCAAGCTCTCACAGAAGCACAGGAAGAAGGCTCTGTTCAGAGAATACAGCAAAAAATTGATAATGCTAAAAACAATGATGAAAAAGACGCTTGGGAGGTAAGAAAAGATCTTTTCATACAATATGACAAAACTTGTCCTTATAACTCTGTAAAAGGCATTTTGTGGAGACTGAGAAGGCTGTATAACGAGGGCATATTTTCAAAAGATTCAAGAGATATCGAGAACTATTTAAAAGACGGGTTTTTAGTTATCATACAGGGAAGCACGAGAATTTTACAAGTATACAGCACATATCTATTAAATAACATATATCATAAGAGAAGAGAATACAAAGACGCTCAATACAAAAAAGCTGCAGCAGAGTATTTTCCGCCTTTTATTGTGGTGACTGATGAAGCACATAATTTTGCACCAAAAGGATATGAATCCCCTTCAAAATCCATATTGAAAGAAATCTCTCAAGAAGGAAGAAAATACGGAGTATTTTTAGCTCTCGCAACACAAAGGCCTACGCTTTTAGATGAGACTATCACTGCACAATTAAATACAAAACTCATTTTTAGAACTGTACGTGCATCAGATATAGATACTATAAAAGAAGAAACTGATATAACAAGTGAAGAAGCTAAGAGATTACCCTACTTAAGGACAGGAGATGTCTTTATATCTTCAGCAGTTGTGGGGCGTACTATTTTTGCAAGAATAAGAGCTGCATATACAGTCAGCCCCCATACTCAAAATCCATTTGATGAATTAAAACAGAAAAAAAATGAAGATGACGAGAAATTCATGAGAATAATATCAAATAAGCTCCCTATTTCAGAAATGGATCTTTTAATTGCAACTATGGAAATAGAAAGAGATGAAAAGATAACACTTACACAAGATGAATTAATACAAAAGTTAGAAAATCTCTATAAAAAGAACTTGATAGGAAGAGAATCTACTCCTTTTGGGTATAGATATATCAAACTTTAATTTAAATTGTCACTGAGGAGGGGTAAAAAAATGAGCGATGTAAAATATTACTACCCTAAAGAAGGAGAACTGGACGCCTATTTATTTCATGAAGGCACCTTTTATAAAGCTTATGAATTCATGGGAGCTCACCCATATAAAAAGAGAAATTTTCATGGTTACCGATTTGTCGTGTGGGCACCTAGAGCAAGAGAAATATATTTGACGGGAGATTTCAATGAATGGGACGAAACATCACTCCCAATGCAGAGAATTGAAAACAGCGGGCTTTGGCATATAGCGGTTGAAGGAGTGGAAGAATACGACAAATATAAATACAGAATCATAACAGAACAAGGAGAAGTAAGATATAAAGCTGACCCATTTGCCTTTCATTCAGATACAAGACCATTTACTGACTCAAAAGTATATGACATAAAAGGATATAAATGGAATGACAGACAATGGCTCAAAAAGAGAGGAGAAAACCTCTACAACAGACCCATTTCGATTTATGAGGTACATTTGCTATCATGGAAGCAAAAAGAAGGAGGGATAGTTTACTCTTACAGAGAACTTGCTAAAGAACTAGTGAACTATGTCAAAAAAATGGGATATACTCATATAGAGCTATTGCCCATAACAGAGCACCCTCTCGATGCTTCGTGGGGGTATCAGACCACAGGGTATTTCGCACCAACAAGCCGTTTTGGAACACCTAAAGATTTTATGTATTTTGTTGACGAATGCCACAGAAACGACATTGGCGTGATTCTAGACTGGGTACCTGCTCACTTTTGCAAAGATGATTTCGGATTAGCTAGATTTGACGGAACATATCTGTATGAGTCTTTAGATAGAGCTAAAGCAGAAAATGAACAATGGGGTACTTTGAACTTTGATTACACTAAACCTGAAGTCCACTCATTTTTGATATCCAATGCTATCTATTGGCATGATTATTATCACATAGATGGACTTAGAATTGACGCCGTAGCGTATATGCTCTATTTAGACTTCGGTGGGAAGAACTTAAGAAACATCTATGGCGGCAGAGAAAACCTAGAAGCTATTGACTTCATAAAGAAAC
>DAONLG010000117.1:0-3705 GCA_035406565.1 Soehngenia sp. | reverse complement strand
GTGATTACTGGCTTGCCTATAATATTGCATTTTCTTATTAGTTCTTTCTGAATTAAAGGTATTTCTTCAGTAGGGACTTCTACTCCTAAATCCCCTCTTGCTACCATGATGCCATCAGCAGCTACTAAAATCTCATCTATGTTATCTAACCCCTGTTGGTTTTCAATCTTTGCTATTATGTCTATATTTGCCCCATTGTTATCTTCCAATACTTTTCTAATTGCACTTACATCAGAAGCTCTCCTAACAAAAGATGCTGCAATATAATCAACACCATTCTCTATGCCAAATATAATGTCTTCTACATCCCTTTCAGTTAATGCTGGCAGATTTATATTTACATTTGGGATGTTTACGCCTTTATGGTCTTTTAATACACCGCTATTTAATGCTTTCATAATTATATCAGTATCTTTTATTTCAACCACTCTAAATTCTATTAACCCATCATCTATAAGAATTATATCCCCTACTGATACATCATTAGGCATGCCTTTATAACTTACACTTACTATGTGTTCGTCTCCTTCAAGTTCTCTAGTGGTAAGTGTAAATTCTTGGTCTTTGTGAATCTCAACCTGGTCTTTTTTGAATTTACCTAATCTTATTTCAGGCCCTTTTGTGTCGAGCATTATTGCAATTGGCAAATTCATTTCATGCCTTAGTTTTTTTATAGTGTCAATTCTTGCCTTGTGCTCCGCATGATCCCCATGTGAAAAATTTAGTCTACATACATTTACGCCATATTCAAAAAGTTTTCTCATTATACTCTCAGATTCAGATGCAGGTCCAATGGTAGCAACTATCTTGGTTCTTTTCATAAAAACCCTCCTATCGGGATAGAATATTTGCAGTATCGTACATTTCTCTATTAAGCTTTTTTTTCATGTTGAGCGCTTCTCTAATCTCAAGGTCTATAATTTCATTGCATTTAGTTCCTAAAACTCTTCCTGACTTGTTCTGAAGTAATAGTTCTACACTCCTCTTTCCCATTTGGCTTGCTAAGATTCTGTCAAATGCACTAGGAGATCCACCTCTTTGAACATGCCCTAATACTGTAACTTTTGTCTCTACCCCAGTTTTATCTTCTATTGCTTCAGCCAATTCAAATGAGTTCCCTACTCCTTCTGCAAGGACTATTATGTGATGCAATTTCCCCATGTTTTTCCCTGTCAAAACTTTCCTGCATATAGCATCTTCGTCATACCCTATTTCTGGTATTATTATGCTTTCTGCTCCTCCAGCAAGTCCAGCATAAAGTGCAATATCTCCACAATTTCTACCCATAACCTCTACAACATTTGCTCTTCCATGGGAAGATGAAGTGTCTCTTAATTTTCCAATAGCTTCTATTACAGTCTCTACAGCTGTCATAAAACCAATTGTGTAATCTGTATATGGCAAATCATTATCAATAGTGCATGGTATGCCAATAGTAGGTATTCCAGCATCTGAAAGCTTTTGTGCTCCTCTAAAAGTTCCATCTCCGCCAAGTACTATCAACCCATCCATATTGTAGACATCAATTACATTTAGAGCCTTTTTAAACCCTTCCGGATTCATAAAATCTTCACTTCTCGCAATCCTTAATACAGTCCCTCCTCTATGGATTATATCCGCAACGGATTCGCTGTCCATATCATCAAGTGCTCCATTTATAAGTCCATCATAGCCTCTTTGAATCCCTAATATTCTTAAATTATTATATAGTCCAGTCCTTACCACAGCTCTGATAGCTGCATTCATGCCTGGAGCATCTCCTCCACTTGTTAGTACGCCTATTGTTTTCATAATTGCCTCCTAAAATTAATTTAATAAATAATTTTTACATTATCATAGCCTAAAAGCTCTTTTAATTTGTCAATTGCTTCAACTGAATTGCCGTCAATCCACAAGCTTCTATCTGCCATTATAGTCTTTTTGTTGCTAGTAAAATAAATATAAACAGGAACATTCCCAGGATACGAATATAAAATTTCCTTAACTTTCTCTAAGATGTCCATTTTCGTTATATCGTCAATTTTTAGATATATTTTATCATAATTCATTTTTTTTACTGGTGAAATTTTTTCTACAATTATCTTTGGATCTTCAACTTCTGATATTGATAGCTTACCTTCAACTAGTACAATATTATCTTCAAAAATTTGATCAAAATACTTCTCAAAGACAGTAGGAAAAACTATACATTCTATTGTACTATACAGGTCTTCCAATGTGAAGAATGCCATCATATTGTTATTTTTAGTGACTTTATTTTTTTTGTCTGTGATTAGTCCAACTATATAAACTTGTTTCCCATCTTCAATATTATCATTCTTAATTTCTGTGTCAAATTGTTCTGCGATTATATCAGTCGTATGAAAATTTGAGAGCAATTTGATTTCTCTTTCATATGGCTGCAAAGGATGCCCTGATACATAGATACCCAACATTTCCTTTTCCATTTGAAGTAATATATTAGTGGGAAACTCTGATAATTTCGGAAGTTCTTCTTCAAAATTTGTTTTTGCAGCTTCAAATAATGAAAATTGGCCATCAATATTTTTTTTAATATCATTGCTTATTCCATCTATTGTCTTTTCAAATATTGCAAGATATTGTGCTCTGTTCCCACCTAATGAATTTAAAGCTCCAGCTTTTATCAAGCTTTCCACAGCTCTTTTATTTATTGAAGTCTTATCTACTTTATAAATTCTTTCAATAAAATCATTGAGATTAAGAAACCTGCCGTTCTCTCTAGATTTAACAATGGCATCAATGATGTTTTCCCCAACATTTTTAACAGCTGAAAGCCCATATCTTATGGCTTTGCCTTCTACGGAAAATTTACCAAAAGAATAATTTATATCTGGTGGTTTTATTTCTATTCCTAGCCTTTTACACTCTTCAATATACAGACTCACTTGTGATGTATTACTCATTACAGATGATATAAGTGCTGCCATGTATTCAACCGGATAATATGTTTTTAGCCAAGCTGTTCTATATGCAATAACAGCATATGCAGCAGAATGAGATTTATTAAAAGCATAGTTTGCAAAGTCTACCATCAGATCAAATATCTTTGATGCAGTCTTTTCATCTACTCCATTCCTGATAGCTCCCTTAACAATTATATTTCCTTCCTCATCTGCTTGTCCATATATAAAATTTTGTCTTTCTTTCTCCATTACATCCATTTTTTTCTTTCCCATAGCTCTGCGCACCAAATCAGCTCTCCCGAAAGAGTATCCTCCGAGCTTTTGAACAATTTCCATAACTTGTTCCTGATAGACAATACATCCATATGTCACATTTAATATTGATTCTAAGCTTGGATGAATGTATTGAATCAAAGATGGATCGTGTTTACAAGCAATGAATGTTGGAATTTGGCTCATTGGTCCCGGCCTGAAAAGAGAATTTGCAGCTATGAGATCTTCAAATACATTTGCTTTTAACTCTTTTAAAAATGCTCTCATCCCCGGACTTTCAAATTGAAATATTCCCAAGGTTTCTGCATTTGCAAACATATCTAATACTTTTTTATCGTTAAAATCAATATTTGCAATGTCTATATCCACCCCATGATTTACCTTAATTAATTCTATGGCATCTCTTATCACAGTGAGTGTCCTTAACCCAAGAAAATCCATTTTTAAAAGCCCTAATTCTTCTAATTCTGTCATTGTAAATTGTGTAGCTATTGATTCATTATTTCTG
>DAONLG010000116.1:0-3723 GCA_035406565.1 Soehngenia sp. | reverse complement strand
CGCTAAATTGATCTATGATGCAATGTGCTATCAAATAGGTAAAGAAATAGCTTCAATGGCAACAGTCTTAAAGGGAAATGTTGAAGCAATTATAATCACTGGAGGACTAGCTTACTCTGACTATTTAATAGAAAAAGTTAAAGAAATGGTAAGTTTTATAGCACCCATTTATGTCTATCCTGGAGAGGACGAAATGAAAGCATTAAATGAAGGTGTTTTGAGAGTATTAAATAATGAAGAACAAGCAAAAATCTATGAAGAAGAGGTGGAAAAATGGTAGAGACATTTGAGAGCTTATTTGAAAAAGCTAAGAAAAACGGCCCTAAGAAAATTGCCGTAGCAGTTGCACAAGACGAAGATGTGTTAGGGGCTGTGAAATTGGCTTATGAAAATAAGATAGTAGACCCTATTTTAGTAGGCGATGAAGAAAAAATAAGAGAAATAGCAAAAGAGCTTGGTTTTGATCTATCAGATATCGAGGTAATCGATGAAAAAGACGGAACACTTGCAGCAAGAAAAGCTACTGAACTAGTAAGTTCAGGCAAAGCTTGTGTTCTCATGAAAGGCCTGATAGATACATCAATCATCATGAAACAGGTCCTAGACCATGAAATAGGCTTAAGGACAGGCAATGTAATAAGCCATATCGCACTATTTGAAGTGCCCACATATCATAAAATGTTTATCGTCACAGACGCAGCCATGCTGATAGCACCTGATTTAAATCAGAAAAAGGGCATCATAGAAAACGCTGTCAGCATTGCACACAAACTTGGAGTTGAAATGCCTAAAGTTGCAGTACTAGCAGCAAAAGAGAAAGTATCTGAAAAAATGGAAGCAACAGTTCACGCAAAGCTCTTAAAAGAGATGAATGAAAGAGGAGAAATAAAGGGATGTATAGTAGATGGCCCATTTGCTTTAGACAATGCAGTAAGTAAAGAATCAGCACGTATAAAGGGCATAAAAAGCGAAGTTGCAGGAGATGCTGACATTTTGCTAGTCCCAGATATAGAAGCGGGAAATGTATTATACAAAGCTCTTACATTTTTAGCAAATGCAAAATCAGCAGGTTTAATAGTGGGTGCGAGAAACCCAATAGTACTTACATCTAGAGCAGACAGCGAAGAAGCAAAACTAAATTCCATTGTATTAGCTACATTGATGGCAAATTAGGAGGGAACTATGACAAATTACAAGATATTAACTATAAACCCAGGTTCAACATCAACTAAAATTGCAGTATTTGAAGATGAAAATCAAATATTTGAAGAAACTCTAAGACATGATGTAGATGTGATTGGAAAATACAATTTTGTCGTTGATCAATACGAGTTTAGGAAAGACATCATAATAAGTGCGCTAGAAAAAAACAACATAAAATTAGAAGAACTAGATGCAGTAGTTGGCAGAGGCGGCATGCTAAAGCCGATTGAAAGCGGCACTTACGAAGTCAATGAGGCTATGTTAAATGACTTAAAACAAGCTAAATATGGAGAGCATGCTTCAAACCTAGGGGCTCTTTTAGCATATGAAATAGCAAAATCCATTGGTAAAAAAGCATATATAGTTGATCCGGTAGTTGTCGACGAATTAGATGATGTAGCTCGTATTTCAGGATTGAACTTAATCGAAAGAAAAAGTGTACTACATGCACTAAATCAAAAAGCAGTAGCTAGAAGATTTGCAAAAGAAACTCATAGAAAGTATGAAGATTTAAATCTGATTGTAACTCACTTAGGTGGGGGAGTATCAGTTGGAGCTCATAAAAAAGGAAGAGTAGTGGAAGTGGCAAATGCTCTAGACGGAGATGGGCCTTTTTCACCTGAAAGAACAGGAGGACTACCTGTAGGGGACTTGATAAGTCTTTGTTTTTCAGGCAAATACACTAAAGAAGAAATAAAGAAAATGTTAGTTGGGAAAGGCGGATTAGTTTCATATTTAGGAACTAATGATGCTAGAGAAGTTGTGAAGAAGATTCAAAATGGAGACAAATACGCAGAACTAATTTTTTATGCCATGGCATATCAAATCAGCAAAGAAATTGGCGCGTGTGCTGCAGTGTTAAAAGGCGAAGTTGACCAAATAATACTCACTGGCGGCATAGCATACAATGAAACATTTACAACATGGATAAAGGAAATGGTTGGCTTTATAGCACCAATAACAGTTTATCCAGGAGAAGATGAACTAAAAGCATTAGCCTTAGGCGGACTTAGAGTATTAAAAGGTGAAGAAAACTCAAAAGAATACATTGGTTAGGTGAATAAATGTTAAACGATAAAAGGATTAGAATTATAACAGGCCATTATGGAAGTGGCAAGACTGAATTTAGTTTAAATTATGCAATAAAATTAGCTGAATTAAATAAAAAAGTAGCACTTTGCGATCTAGATGTGGTAAATCTCTATTTTAGAAGCAGAGAGAAAGAAGATCTATTAAATGAAAAAGGCATACGGGTAATAGCTAGCTCTATGAGGGGAAATGCAGTTGACATACCTGCGATCTCAAGTGAAGTATTAGCACCGATTGAAGATAAATCATATGATGCTGTATTTGATGTAGGAGGAGATCCAGCAGGAGCTAGGACATTAGGCAGATATAATCCCTACTTAAAAGAAGGCGACTACGATATGTTCATAGTAGTAAATGCTAATCGCCCAGAGACCATGACCAAAGAGAAAGTCATAGAATATATAGTAAAGATAGAAGACACATCTAGGCTAAAAGTAACAGGACTGATAAACAACACCCATATGCTTAAGCAAACACAAGCTTCGGATATACTAAAGGGGTACGAACTAGTAAACGAGGTATCTTTGGCCACTGGCCTTGATATAAAGTACAATGTATGCTTGGAAACTCTTAAAGAAAGTTTACCAACAAATTTAAAAGGAGAAATTTTTCCCATAAAACTATATATGAGGGAAGAATGGATGATTTAAAAGGAGGATTAAAAATGGCGAAAGCAAGTGGCAGAGTCACATTTGATGAAGACATGTGCAAAGGATGTGGGCTTTGCGTAACAGTTTGTCCAGTAAACATCATTGAGCTTGACACTGGGAAATTAAATAAAAAAGGCTATTACCCAGCGAGTGTAAAAGATGAAAACATGGAGAAATGCATTTCATGTGCGAACTGCGCAATGATTTGTCCAGATGTAGTCATCACAGTAGAAAGATTATAAGGAGGGTCACATATGTCAAAAGTTCTCATGAAAGGGAATGAAGCTGTTGGAGCAGCTGCAATCGCTGCAGGGTGTAGATATTTCTTTGGCTACCCAATCACTCCACAAAGTGAAGTTCCCGAGTACTTATCCAGAGAATTACCAAAGGTTGGAGGGGTATTTGTTCAAGCTGAATCAGAAGTTGCAGCTATAAATATGGTTTATGGCGCTAGCGGCGCAGGCGGAAGAGTGTTGACTTCTTCATCAAGCCCAGGGATTGCATTGAAACAAGAAGGGATATCATATCTTGCAGGTGCTGAATTACCATGTGTCATCGTTGATATGATGAGAGGTGGCCCAGGACTTGGAAGTATTCAACCTTCACAGACAGATTATTTTTTAGCAACTAGAGGAGGCGGAAATGGAGACTATAGGCTCCTTGTACTTGCTCCTTCAGATGTGCAAGAACTAGTTGACCTTATAATGCTCGGCTTTGACCTTGCTGATGAATATAGAAATCCAGTCATGATATTGGGAGATGGCATGATTGGACAGATGAT
>DAONLG010000115.1:750-3761 GCA_035406565.1 Soehngenia sp. | reverse complement strand
ATAGCAGCAGAGGCAGAACCTCCTGTTGCAAGCATTGGATCTAATAATATCAAATCTCTTTCACTTACATCTTGAGGTAATTTACAATAGTATTCTACAGGCTTTAAAGTCTCTGGATCTCTGTAAACACCTATATGGCCTACTTTAGCTGCCGGTATTAAATCGAGCATACCGTCTACCATACCTAACCCTGCTCTTAAAATAGGCACTAATCCTACTTTTTTACCTGAAATTACAGGTGACATCATCTTTGTGATTGGTGTTTCTATCTCTATATTTTCAAGCGGAAAATCTCTAGTAACTTCATAAGCCATGAGAGTTGAGATTTCTTTAACTAATTCTCTAAATTCTTTGGATCCTGTGTTTTTATCTCTTATTATCGTTATCTTGTGTTTTATTAATGGATGATCTAATAAAATTACTTTTGACATAACATTCTCCTTTCAAAATTTACTTTAAGTATTATAACATAGATTGTTCAATTTCACTAATTTTTTCTATTCTTCTTAAATGTCTACCGCCTTGGAAAGTAGAATTTAAATAAGCATTCAAGATTTCCTTTGCTAAATCCACTCCTAAAACTCTGCCTCCTAAGGCTATCATGTTTGCGTTATTATGTTCCATGCTCATTCTTGCAGAATATGTGTCAGAACAAAGAGCGCATCTAATACCCTTTACTTTATTTGCAGCAATCGATATCCCTATCCCTGTTCCACAAATGACGACTCCTCTTTCTACTTCTTTTTTCACAACTGCTTCTGCTACTATTTTACCGTAGTCTGGATAATCAACTTTTGATAAGTCGTAAGTCCCATAGTCTACAACTTCAATTCCTTTTTCAAGCATGTATTTTTTCAATTCCTCTTTTAATTCATATCCACCATGATCTGAACCAATACCTATTTTCATTCTCTCTCCTCCTCTAATCTCTCTATAAATCTATCAATGTGATACTCCAACTCTTCCATAGTCCTTTTGTACCCAGACAGCGACTCCCCAAATGGGTCTTTTATGTCTTTTTCTTTCCCTGTCGAAACCTCGCTCAATAGTTTTATCTTATTAGCAAACATAGGATAATCTATAGATAATTGGTTTTTTTGAGCTTTTGTCATCACCAACACCAAATCAGCCCAAGCTAAATCGTCTGCGCTTATCTTCTTAGCCCTGTGCTTAGAAATATCAGCAATCCCCTTCATTGCAAGCAATGCATTTTTGCTTGGTAAATCATTGTCTATCGCATATATACCTCTTGATTTCACTTCGATATTTTGATTTAGCCTCTTTTTTTTATTCTTTAAAATACCTTCTGCCATAGGGCTGCGGCAAGTATTTCCTGTACACACAAACAACACGTTCATATTGATCCTCCAAATTTAAGCTATATTTCCCCCACTTGATTTTTTAAGTCTATTCATAATTGCAAGGCCTATTCCTTCTTCTATTACTCCTTCACATAATATCACATCAACGCCTAGATTATCTATCTGCCTTATATATTTAAATAAATTGTGAGCAATTGTTTCTAAATCTTTAACTGTTCCTAAGCTTAGTATGATTTCTGCATCATATTTATCTAGATTTTCGTCTACTGTGAGAATTCCAACTTTTTTATTTTCTTTAGTTAGCTTATCATATGTTTCCTTTAATCTACTTGTCATATCATTACTATATGAAAATAAAATCAGTTCTGCCTTTGGTGCATAATGTCTGTATTTTTGTCCAGGTGCTCTTGGCTTTAATATCTCTTTGCCTTCTTTAAGTGCTGGATCAAGTTCTACTTTTTCAAAGTACTTTTTTAAATCATCAATCGTTATTCCACCAGGCCTTAATATCATGGCTGTATCATTTGATAAGTCTACCACTGTTGATTCTAATCCAACTCTAGCATCTCCGCCATCGATTATCAATGGAATTTTTCCATACATATCTTCATATACATCTTTGGCACATGTGGGGCTTGGTTTCCCTGAGGTGTTTGCAGATGGTGCCGCTATTGGCATGCCTAATTTTTCAATCAGTTTTAAAGCTATTTTATTATCTGGCATTCTTATAGCGACTGTGTCCAATCCTGCTGTAATCACATCAGGAACAATCGGTTTTCTTTTGAAGATTATAGTTAGTGGCCCTGGCCAAAATGCATCCATTAGTTTTTTAGCGTCTGGTGATATATTTTCTGCAATTTCCTCTACCATTTCTACAGAACACACATGAAGAATTAAAGGATTATCTTGAGGTCTATTTTTAGCTATAAAAATTTTCTCTACTGCTTGTTTACTAAGACCAGCTGCACCTAAGCCATAAACTGTTTCTGTAGGAAAAGCCACTAATTCATTGCTTTTCAATATCTTAACTGCTTCTTCTATCAAATCGTCCTCAGGGTTTTGAGGATTGATTTTTATTATCTTTGTTTCCATGATATCCTCCATTTTTACTCAAAAAAAAAGGGGAAATCCCCTTTTAGCTGATATTTTTCAGTCTTTCTGCCTGATCTGTGGTAATAAGAGCATCTATCATCTCGTCAAGATCACCATCAATAAAGTTGTTCAACTTGTATAGGGTTAAATTAATCCTGTGATCTGTAACTCTACCTTGGGGGAAATTGTATGTCCTGATCCTCTCAGACCTATCTCCTGTTCCTACTTGTCCCCTTTTCATCTGTGCCAATTCTTCATTTTGTTCTCTGAGCTTCATTTCATAGAGCCTAGATTTCAATATTTTCAATGCTTTTTCTTTGTTCTTTAACTGGCTTTTTTCATCTTGACAAGATATCACTATACCTGTTGGTATATGTGTAACCCTTACTGCTGAGTCTGTTGTATTAACCGATTGTCCACCATTTCCAGACGATCTAAATACATCGATTCTCAAATCTGATGGATTTATTTCAATATCAATGTCTTCTGCTTCTGGCAGTACTGCGACGGTAGCAGTAGATGTGTGTATTCTACCACTTGATTCCGTTTCAGGTACCCTTTGTACTCTGTGAACTCCAGATTCATATTTTAATCTTG
>DAONLG010000115.1:0-740 GCA_035406565.1 Soehngenia sp. | reverse complement strand
TGAATATGCGCCTTTCCCACTGATCATAAATATTACTTCTTTAAAACCGCCTATGCCTATTTCATTCGAACTCATAAGCTCTACTTTCCAGTTGTTTCTTTCTGCATATCTTACATACATCCTGAATAAATCTCCAGCAAACAGCGCAGCCTCGTCTCCTCCTGCACCTGCTCTAATCTCAACGATTACATTTTTATGATCATTTGGGTCTTTAGGCAAAAGAAGTATCTTCAGCTCCTCCTCCAAAGTTTCGACTTTGCTCTCTAATTCTTTGATTTCTTCCTTTAAAAAATCTTTAGTTTCATCATCGATCTTTTCATAGAGCATTTCTTTTGCTGTTTCTAAATCTTCTTTTGTTTTCCTGTATTCTTCATATTTATTCACAACCGGCTCTAAATCAGCCTGCTCTTTCATAACTCTTTGCCATTCTTCTCTATCCTCATTTATTAGATTAGGATCCATGGCTTTTTTATTTAATTCTTTATATTTAGACTCTAAAAAATCTAGTTTTTCTAACAATTTATACCCCTCTTATCTTAACAAAAATTATACACACAATTATCCATATTACTATTATATTTTATATTTAGTTTTTTTTCAATATCAAAGGTTTACTTAATTTTAAAGTAATTCATAATTACAGAGATTAACCCACCAGCTATGATTATTATTACAGGACATATATTTAAAAACCCTACTAATAAAGCTACTATTACGGCTATAATTATTCTTTTACTTAG
>DAONLG010000114.1:0-3909 GCA_035406565.1 Soehngenia sp. | reverse complement strand
GAATGAAATTCAAGTCAGATCACAACCTTTCAGAAGGTGAAAATATTGTGATCTACGTTCAGCTGGAAGGCGAACAGTTTGCTATAAAGGGCAATATTGTTCACAGGCAAGTAGATATTATAAAAGACAAAGCTCTATATACATATGGCGTTCGATTTATTGATATAACTGATAATATGCGAGAAAAAATAATTAAAAAAGTTTTTGTTCTGATGAGGAAAAATAAGGGTTAAGGGGTCAAAAAATGTCTCAAACATATAGCACCAGTAAAGATGATTTAATAATTAAATACATACCTCTTGTTAATAGAATCGTATCTAGAATAGAAACAAATGACAATGCCTTAGATTATGAAGATCTAGTGAGTGTTGGGATTATTGGATTAATGGATGCTATCGAGAAATTTGATTCTTCTAAAAATGTACCCTTCGAAGCTTATGCTGCCATAAGAATTAGAGGAGCAGTAATTGATGAACTCAGGAAGTCAGGGAAAGTTTCAAGAGATAGAATTTATAAGCTAAATGAGTATTATGCAGCTAAAGAAAAACTAGAACAAGAACTTAACAGAACCCCAGAAGAACAGGAAATAATTAAAGAATTAAATGTAGAAGCTAAAGAATTATCAAAAATTTATGAAACTCTTCACTACTTATCAAATGTTTCTTTAGAATCAGTAATTTATACTAAAAGCGGGGAAGAGTATAATTTTATGGATACTTTGAAAGATGAAAAGGAGAAATCACCTGAGGAAACATATATCGATAAAGAAAGGAAAAAAGAGCTTAAGGCTGCAATTGAAAAGTTAGATGAACGAGAACAACTAATATTGAGTTTATATTATGTAGAAGAACTTACATTAAAAGAGATTTCATATGTATTAGACATATCAATAGCAAGAGTATCTCAAATTCATGGAAAGATACTATCTAAGTTAAATAGTTACATAAAAGATTCGATGGGGGATACAGATGTTTAAATTTCTTATTTTAATATCTATAGTATTTTTAGCTTTGGGATTTTATTTAGAAAAAGAAAATTTTGGAGTTAAAGAAGAGAAAATAGTTCCAAATAATGATAAATTAGCTGATATTGAGAGTAGAATTAATGAAATAGAGGAAATACTTTATAGTTTTGACAACAAAGTAAATGAAACTAAAGTAGATCAAGGTGATATTTATGGCATGGAAGATTTCAAATCAACAATAGAAAACACATCAGATAGCGAAGGATTGATAGACAACGGTGCTCTAGCAGATGATATCAATAATAAGTCAAAAATCATTAATTCTTATGCAAATGGAGAAATCAATTTAGCAGAAGCTTGTGATATGCTGGGTATGAACAAGGGGGAGGTTTTATTATTAAGAAATTTATATATAGAATCAAAGAATTAAAAGTAAATGTGTTTATACCGCTGGGGATTGGTATTTTGTTTGCTGCAATTTTGATGAATTTCTCCCATGGAGTTTTGAGCGACAAAGAAATTGAAATTGAAGCTAGAAAATTAGGCATGATATATCCTGACGAAATGAAAGTCAATATAAATGCTGATGAAAACAATGGAGGAGAATAAATGATTAGATCTCTTTACACGATCAATAGAAATTTAAATGTAATTCAAAAGAAACAAGAAAATACAAGTTCTAATATTGTAAATGCAAACACACCAGGCTATAAATTTCAAGGAGTATTGCAGAGCACAATGGAATCAAGAGAAATGATTAACTACACAGGTGGGGTTAATAAGAATTTGAGAAATCCATTGGGTTAATTTGTGTTTGGAAATCAAGTGGATGATTACTACCGAAACTTTTCAACAGGAGCTTTCTATGAGACAGGAAATAATACAGATTTTGCAATAAATGGTGATGGATTTTTCACTGTAGAATTAAATGATGGGCAAAGAGCATATACAAGAAATGGCAATTTTATAATTAATGAAAATGGTGAATTAACTACTATAGAAGGTTATAGGATCATTGGTACAAATGGATATATAAATGTCAATGATGAAAATTATAATTTTCTAATTTCAAACATAGATGATTACAATACACTGATAAGTATTGGAGATAGTTTGTTTACAACGCAATCGCCAACTAATACGATAGAAGCAGACATAAAGAGAGGATATCTAGAATCTAGTAATGTAAATATGGTAGATGAGATGGTAAAATTAATAGAAATAACTCGAGAATTTGAAACAAATCAAAAACTGATGCATGCAGCAGATGAAACTCTAAGCAAAGCAGTAAATGAAATTGGAAAGGTATAGGTGATATTATGAATATTTCTCTACACATAGGAAGAACTGGCTTGAATGCCAATCAGCATAAGATGGATTTAGTTTCTGATGATATAGCAAATGTTAATACAATAGGTTATAAAAGTAAACAAATGAGCTTTAGGGAACTTTTAAACACAGAAAATATAAGCGCAGGGACGGCGAGCTTGGTATCTAAATTATCTTATAATCAAGGAGCATTCATAGAATCACAAAACCCTTATAATTTAGCGATAGAGGGTGATGGATTTTTTGGAATTTCAAAAAATGGAGAAATTATGCTGACACGCAATGGAGGTTTTACACTCGATGCTGATAATAACATAGTGGATGCAGAAGGGAATACTCTCATGATAGATTATACAATTAATCCTAACGATTGGGCAGATGAGCCTATATCAATTGATGAAGAAGGATATTTATACCAGAATATCGAGGGAGAAAATACATTCCTAGGACGAATAGTATTATATTATCCTGATAATTTGGATTCGTTAATCCCGATGGACGGAGGTAAATATTTATCAAATGGAGAAATACTTTCCTCTACGGATAGTGATTTTGAATTCGGAAACATTAAACAATATTATCTAGAGCAATCTAATGTTGATTTGATAAAATCTTTGACAGATATGATAATCACTCAAAGAGCCTATTCCATGAGCAGTAAAGTAGTAGAGACAGCAGATGAAATATACAATATGTCTAATAATTTAAAAAGATAAATAATTTGGTTGCATATGCAACCAAATTATTTCTTTTCCTCTGGTATAATGTAAACATAATTTAAAAGAGGAGAGGATATCATGAAAAGAAGAATCATAAATATAGATGAAGAAAAATGCAACGGTTGTGGACTGTGTGCTAATGCATGTCATGAAGGTGCAATTGGCATGGTAGATGGGAAAGCAAAATTATTACGTGATGACTATTGCGACGGGTTAGGGGACTGTTTACCAGTCTGCCCAACAGGAGCTATTACATTCGTTGAAAGAGAAGCTTTAGAATATGATGAAAAAGCTGTCTTAGCTAAGAAGTTATCAAAGGATAATCATTCACATTCATGCCCAGGTTCTATGGCAAAAGCAATTGAAAGAGAAGAGAAAACTTCATCACTAACTGCTGAGGCAGTAAATGTTAGTAGTATGCTAAAACAATGGCCAGTTCAAATAAAATTAGCGCCAATAAAAGCACCATATTTCGATAATTCTAATTTGCTGATAGCAGCAGATTGTACTGCATATGCATATGGAAATTTCCACAATGAATTCATGAGAAATAAAATAACTTTAATTGGATGTCCAAAACTAGACATGGTAGATTACTCAGAAAAATTGACTGAAATAATTAGACAAAATAATATAAAAAGTGTTACAATTGTGAGGATGGAAGTGCCATGCTGTGGGGGAATTGTGGAAGCAGTAAAAAGATCATTAATAGATAGTGGTAAATTTATACCATGGCAAGTAGTGACAATATCTTCTGATGGCAGAATATTAGAATAGAATAATTATTGTTGACTCACTAGAGTAACTGTGCTATTATATGCTTTGTGAATTGAATATCTTGATGCCTTATCAAGAGTGGTGGAGGGACAGGCCCAATGAAACCCGGCAACCTATTAA
>DAONLG010000113.1:0-4016 GCA_035406565.1 Soehngenia sp. | reverse complement strand
TATTAATGAGGGGAGTGCTTAAAAGAGTGAAACAAAAAATTAGACTATTTGCATGTGTACTTGCAATATCTGTATTGGGGCAGACTGTTTTAGCATCACAAGGTATTACTTCTTTAGCAGAAACTGCTTCAACAGTGGTTAAGAGTGAAATTTTTACCGACATTGATGGACATTGGGCGAAGAGTACAATTGAAAAGTTCGCACAGAAAGATTGGGTTAAGGGGTATGAAGACAGAAGCTTCAAGCCTGATAAGAAAATTACCAGGTCGGAGTTTGCTGCTTTAGTAGTTAGACAATTTGATTGTCTTAACCCGAATGCAAAATGCCAATTTTCAGATGTAAAAATTCAAGATTGGTTTTACACCGTAGTTGCCACATCTAGCGAAGCGAAATATTTGGTAGGATATCCAGATGGCACATTTAGACCTAATGCATTTATGAGTAGGCAGGAAATAGCTGTTTTTCTCAGCAAAGTATTAAATATATCTTCTGAATATAAGAATGAAATAAAACATTTTGCAGATCAGGATAAGTTTCCACAATGGTCGTTTAATAGTATTATGGCACTTGTGTCGCATAATATAATAAAAGGTTATCCAGATAATACATTTAGGCATGAGAATCCAATAACTAGAGCGGAAGCTTTAGTTATGCTGGATATGAGCTATGAATACTCACAAGGTAATATTATTATTGAGGATGAAATAATTCCAGGTGCTATTGTTACACCAACTTCTTCAAACCCTGCAATCAAAACTCCGGCTTTAACTTCAGTTCCAACGCTATTACCAACAACCCCTAAAAGCAGTGAAACTTCTGGAAACAGTAAAAGTAGTGGAAGTACAGGAGGTAGAAAAAGCAGCAATAATTCTGATGGAGAAAGTCCTGTTAATAATCCTCCAAAGGTAAATGCCGGTTCAGATCAAAAGATAAAATTGCCCTCAGGTATTTTATTAAAAGCAGATGTAAAAGATGATAAGGTTGGAGGAACTGAAACAATTATTAAATGGGAAAAAGTAAAGGGTGAAGGTGAAGTAGTTTTTGAAAATGCAAATATGGCAAAGACATACGCAACATTCAGCAAAGCAGGTACATATGAGTTAAAAGTAGTTGCTTTTGACGGACAGTATACTGTTAGTGATAATGTTATTATAGAAGTACTGGAGAATATAGCAGATGTGCAGATAAAACCCCTTGCTGACTTTAAAGTTGGGCAAACATATTTTAGGGATCCTGATAATGACAATATGGCGACTATTACCTTTGAAGATATGTCACAATCTTTAGATGGAGATGCTATTACTCAAAGAGTTTGGAAAGTAGCATATGATTTCAATAATGATGGTAATTTTGATGATGAAAATTTTGAATTAATAGATAAAGGCAACAATATTAAACCAGTATATACTACTAATAAAGTTGGTAACTATAAAGCACAATTGACAGTAACTGAGGCAACTTATGAGGAGAGTAAGAGTTTTAATGGATTTGATACAGTTTCCAAAACTTTTACTGTAGATAATAAGGAGCCTGAGGCAGTATTTGATGTTCAGAAGAAGAAAAAAGTCGATGTTATTTTTACTGTAGCAAGAGCTGATGCAAATAAGATTGACTATTTAACTACAGCAATTGAAGGTTTCAAGAAAAGATGTGAGGAAAATGGAATAGATGCAAAGATTTCAACAGTATCAACTCAAAGCCTTACAGCAAGTGATACTTTTGCATGGGATACATATGATCATTATAACTATGTTGACAGCTATGGCCCTACTTTACCAAATCACATCACTATAAATGGTAAGGATATAAAGATGATAGGCTACACAGTAGCTCCCCTAAAAGATTTCCTTTTTGTTAATGATACAAATAAAACACAGAAAACATTTACTTTTGATATAAAAAGAGATGAGACTGACTGGCATAGTATGGAAGGAGGAGGATTCCTATTTAATGCATTTATAAAAGATGGAAAGTTAAGTGGTTTTTGTATATTGATTACACAAGAGGGTATGAAATTAGATGAATTGTCTAATGTGGATGTAAAGAAATTTGTTGACGGTAGTTATAATTACGTTGAGAATGCAGGTAAAAAGCTTAGTACCTTCAGTATAAAGAATCCTTATGACAACCATAATTTAAAGATAATTGTAGATCCTGATAGAATCAGTATCTGGGATAACGGAGAGGTTATCGTAGAAAATTATGAACTGCCTAAAAACGATTATGGTTCGGGTTTTGGACCTATTATAAGTCATGCAAGCCATGCCTGTGGACAGATGTCATACTTTACTTTTAAAAATATAAAGATGACCACGGTATTAGGAAAATCCTTGTCAGAAGTTCTAGATGATCCTGACTGGAGAGTTGACGCTGAAAGATTTGTAGTTAATTTAAGTGAAGATAAAATATATGAGCTTATTTCAGACGATAAAACTGCTGAAGTGGCTATGAAATTACTTAAAAATTCAGTGAAATTCATTGGAATGGGGACAAACGATAATAAGTCTCAATACGAAAATGTAATTAACGCAATAGCAGGTGATGGACTCTATTTAGATAATACTAATATTAACAATGCCATGGATGATTTAGAAAAGTATATTTTAAATAATATAAATCAGAAAGATTATGGACTGGATAGATATCTAGAACAAGGTCAGGAAATTTTATATACAAAACTGAATAAGGATTATGAAAATGATCCTATATACCAACAGCAATGGAAGTATAATCATACTCCATCAGTTTTAGAAAATGATATTGGAATAATCGATTTTGATGGCGAATATCTGGAAAATCCTGTTACAGTCTTTGATAAGACAGGTGAGTATAAAATATTCACAAGAGTAGAGGACAATCCTGTTTCTGATAATGATGCTTTTAGCAATTTCAGAAAGTGGTCTGATGAGAATCTTTCGCAAAAAACACTGATAGTAAATAGAAAACCTATTGGAGAGGTTGAAGTAACTCTTGTTTTAGATGAGAGTGAAACATTTTATTTACCTTCAGTTAGTGAAAATAGTTATGATCTTGACCATAAGAGCGAACTAGATAGTGGAATTGTTCTAAGAGAATATAAGTGGAAGAAGGTTACAGACACGGCATGGACAGATGGAAATCTCCCAGACAAACTAGACCTGAATGAAAAGTATATTTTGTTTTTTAGAGTTAAAGACAAAGAGGGGGCTTATAGTCTGCCGGTAGTAAAATTAATAGATACGGAAACCGGGATTGTATCAGATTAACCTAGAAGGTTAAGAAAATTTTGATTAAGGAGTAGGAAAATTAGATGAATGAATTTAATGTTTTACATAAAAATAAAAAAATACAAAAATCCATTGCTATTGTGATGTTCTTCATAATGATATTCAGCTGTGTACCAAATGTTTTTGCCAATGATGATAAAAGTTTAGAGCAAGCTTCTGAAAAGGCAATCAGTTGGCTTGAATCAAAACAAAATACAGATGGAAGTTATGGGCAATATACTACAAAAATTAGAGATACTTCTATAGTATCAGAGTATCTCAAAACAAATAATTTACTTACTGAAGTTGTTAGTAAAGCTGAAGGTTGGGCAGTGGACCAAAAAGCTTCAAATATCGACTTTGCTTCTTATCTAATAGATATCGTGAATGAAAGCAGCAAAAAACAGGAACTCATAGAATATTTAGTTGCAGCTCAGAACTCAGATGGTGGATGGGGGATTGACGTAGGTTTTGAGAGTGATTGCTTTGATACTATATTAGCTTTAAAGGCATTGTCAAAGCATTATAGCTTGGACAAAGGAGTACTGCTAAACGGACTTGGTTTCTTGATATCTGCTCAAAATCAGGATGGAAGCTGGGCATATACAAGTGGTGGAAAGGGAACTGCTTCAATTACAGCCCAAGCAATACTACTAATGAATGACATTGCACCTAAGTATAATAACTATGTATTAACTGCTGTGAACAAAGGCATTGATGTAAATGTCAATAAAAATTTAGGTCAGTTACCGGAGTAAAATCAGGCCACCA
>DAONLG010000112.1:0-4090 GCA_035406565.1 Soehngenia sp. | reverse complement strand
ACTCCATCAAAGAGTTCTTCTTTCTTTATGCCCATTACATCCATGCTCATCTGACAAGCAATGATCCTTATCCCTGAATTTATAGCTAATTCCATGAGTTCTTCGACAGATTGAATATTTTTATCTTTCATGACTTTTCTAATCATCTTTGCACCCATGCCAGCCATATTCATTCGAGATAATCCTAATTCTTTTGTACCCCTTGGCATCATGATTCCAAACATTTTTTCTATGAAATTTTTCTTTACTTCAACTTTTTCTGGTTTTCTGAGTATATTTAGTCCCCAGAATGTGAAAAACATGGTTACTTCATTGCCCATCGCCCTCGCTCCATTTGCGATGATAAATGAAGCTATTGTCTTATCTAAATCGCCACTGAAAACTATCAATGTCTTTGATTTTTTGCCTGCATTTACTTCCACAAAACCTTTTTCATCTTTAACTATATCTGACAGTGCTAAACCTTTCTTGATTTTGACTACCCATCTATCTTTCAATTTTTCTTCAGATATAAATGTGTTTTTAGTGTTTTGGCACCATGCTTTTATATCATTGATAAAACCGGGATCAGTTGCTTGTACTTCTAAGATATCTCCGTCTTTTAATGATTTCATCTTTTCTGCTACTTGAATGATTGGCCCAGGGCAGGAGAGTCCGCAAGCATTTAATTTAACTGTTTCTCCAATGTGTTCCTCTTTTTTTGGAGTTTCAATTACACCTGAATCTGAAAAAGCCGTAGGTTTGTTATCTTCTTTATCTGATAAATACATAGTCTTATATGTGTTAAACCCTCCTGCTAAATTCATTGATTTAAAGCCATGTTCTCTTAAAATCCTATCTGCTATATATCCTCTTAAGCCGACTGCACAATAGGTTATATATGTTTTAGATTTATCTAATTCGCTTAATCTATTTCTAAGTTCACCTAATGGTATATGAATAGAGCCTTCAATAAACCCAAGTTCTCTTTCAACATCTTCTCTTATATCTAACAATACATGCGTCGTTTTGTCTAAAGTGTCTAGTTCTCTCCAAAGCACTTGTTCTGTCAAGCCTCTTAAAAGATTGTCAGCAGTAAATCCAATCATGTTCACTGGGTCTTTTGCTGAAGAATATGGTGGGGCATAAGCAAGCTCAAGCTCCATTAAATCTTTTACAGTCGCATTTAGTCTGATTGCAGTTGCTATTACATCAATTCTTTTGTCTACTCCATCATATCCTACTATTTGCGATCCTAAGACTTTGCCTTCGTTGTCAAATATGAGCTTTATTGTCATTGGCAGTGCTCCAGGGTAATATCCTGCATGTGAATTTACATGAATGAGTGCTAATTGATAGTCCTTTTTATATTCTTTTCCTAATTTATTTAGATTCTTTTCATTTATTCCAGTATTAGCAACTGTTAAATCAAACACTTTTGCTATGCTAGTGCCCTGTGTTCCTCGGTAGGTTTCATCGTAGTCAGCTAATATATTGTTTGCTGCAATTCTACCTTGTTTATTTGCTGGGCCTGCTAGGGGAACCATGGTTTTATTTTTAGTGATATAGTCCACTACTTCGATAACATCGCCTATAGCGTATATTGAGTTGTCTGATGTCTTTAAAAATTCGTCTACTACAATCCCGCCTCTTTGATTTACCTCAAGTCCAGCTACTTTAGCTAATTCACCGTTTGGTCTAACGCCTATTGAAAGTATCACCATATCGCCTACTACTTTTTCTCCTGATTGAAGAGTTACTGTAGTTTTGCCATTGTCATAGGAAAATGATGAAACTCCATCTTTGAGGTGAAGTTTTACCCCTTTAGATTTCAAGTGTTCATGAACCATTTGAGCCATTTCAAAGTCTATTGGTGCCATGACTTGATCGAGCATTTCGACTATTGACACTTCTAGGCCTTGTCTGTGTAAGTTTTCAGCCATCTCAAGCCCTATAAATCCACCGCCCACTACAATTGCTGTTTTTGGCTTGTTTGTATCTATATATCCTTTTATCTTATCTGTATCTGGAATTGTCCATAGACTAAAAATATTTGGTGCATCTATGCCAGGAATAGGTGGTTTTAGTGGACTTGAACCAGTTGATAGTATTAAATAGTCGTAACTTTCCTTATATATTTCCCCAGTTTTATGGTTTTTAACCTCTACTGTTTTTTCTTCTTTGTTGATTTTTAAAACTTCATTTGATGTTCTTATATCTGCATTGAATTTAGATTTTAAACTTTCTGGTGTGCTGACTAAAAGTTGATCCCTTTCTTCTATTTCTCCACCGATATAATAAGGTAGACCACAGTTAGCAAATGATACATACTCTCCTCTTTCAAATAATATGATCTCTGCACTTTCATCTAGCCTTCTAAGCCTTGCTAGAGCTGTTGCTCCGCCTGCTACTCCACCAACAATCAATACTTTTTTACCCATTTTTTAGCCTCCTAAATTTCATTAAATAACAACTTTATTATGTTTATTACTTCATCATTTTTTATTTTGTAATAAACTTCATTGCCTCTGCGATCGTCCTCAATTATGCCAGCAGTTCTTAATTTAGATAAATGCTGCGATACTGTTGACTGAGGGACATCTAAACAGTTTTGCATGAATGTAACATTGTTTTCACCATTTTCAATCAGTCCTTTTAATATGCAGAGCCTGATTGGATGGGCTATTAATTTAAGCAAATCCGCTTTATCGTTAAATAATTTTCTATCAATCTCCATTAAATGCCTCCTTATTTATATATTCTAATATTAGAATATATAAATGTTTATGTCAAGAAAAAAAGTGGCTTTTGCCACTTAATTTTTTGTATAATTTAATATACTTTCTGTTAACTCATCGTATGTGCCAGTGAATATATCAATGTCATTTTTACATCTATCCATAAATACTCTATATTCATTTATCAATTTCTCATTTTTCTTTCTAATGTTTTTCTCTTCTGCCAATATCTTTATTTCTTCTGATAGCAGTTGATGATAGAGTCTATTCATTTGAAGAATAAATGTATTAAAAAACGGGTTATCCTCAATTTTATCAATTGTTATATTTAATAAATTGTACATATTCTGGAGTTCTTTGAAGTTGTTGTTTTTTAACAAACTCTCCATTTTATCTAATAAATTGTAGTATTCTTTTATCAATGCCAAAGCTTCTTCTTTGTGTATGTTCATTTTATCGACTTTTTCTTTTAATCGCTCTGGATCATAATGCATGTTCCAACTATCAAGAAAATCTTCTTTCGCAACTTTCTTTTTAAGATATTTCTGCATTACTTTTTCTAGTTCTTCAAAGGGTGCTCCCTCTATAGCTGCGCCACCTTTTGTGGTGTTGATTACTGTTAAATTGTTAAGTTGCTTTATATAGCTCTCCATTTGATTTCTCATGGCATTGTAACCATTGTTTGTTTTTATGGTGTTGCCGTATACGTCTTTGACATCTACTGCCTTTTCTACCTCTTCATCGGATAAGTCATTGCTGTAAAACACTCCTTCTGAATGCTGTTTAGTGCCTACATAAGCTAAGTTTTGCCCTGCCAATATAATTGGATTAAACCCTAGATAGTGTAATAATTGGAGCGTCACTACTGCAATGCTAGGGGCATCAAGCACTATATCTATAGGCTCAGTGTTTTCATTGTCAAGATAATAGTTTGAAATTTTATCTTGTGAAGTAATCATGTGATATAGTTTCCCTGGATAATTTTCAATTGTTTCATATCCAACCGATGAGCCGAATATGAGGGGGATATCCTTTATACCTTGTTCTTTAACTTTCAAAAATACTTTTTGGTTGTGCTCAGTAGGATCATAAGTTGTCGCAGCATGTGGGTGAATGTTATTTGAAATCAATGTGTTTATTGCAGAACCTACACTAAATACATATGCTAATCCTTCATCTCTTATTTTCCTAATGTTTTCAATTTCTTCATTTAATGACGGTCCAGCCGCTACTAAAATCGCTGGAATATCTTTAAATTTGCCTTTGTTTTCTACTATTACATTTGGTGTATTCAACACGTGTTTAAAGTTTTTCATTGAGTTTATTATCCAACGCTTCTGAAATGAATATTCTGTTAAAATACTGCTCCTTCT
>DAONLG010000111.1:0-4124 GCA_035406565.1 Soehngenia sp. | reverse complement strand
AAGAAATATCATCCAATTTGGTTAAATACACACTTTAACCATCCAAAAGAAATCACACCTGAGTCAATGGAAGCTTGTAGAAAGTTAGCAGATGCTGGTATTCCTTTAGGAAACCAATCAGTACTTTTAAGAGGCGTAAATGACTGCCCACATATCATGAAAGACTTAGTTCATGGGCTTGTTAAGATGAGAGTTAGACCTTATTACATCTATCAATGCGATTTATCAATGGGAATTGAACACTTTAGAACTAGAGTAGCAAAGGGAATCGAAATCATCGAAGCACTGAGAGGACATACATCAGGTTATGCTGTACCAACATTTGTAGTTGATGCTCCTGGAGGAGGAGGAAAGATTCCAGTAATGCCACAATACTTGATTTCTCAATCTCCATCTAAGGTTGTTTTAAGAAACTACGAAGGAGTAATCACAACTTATGTTGAGCCAAATCACCTTGAAGAAGAATGCCACTGTGATGTATGCCAAGGCAAAAAACAATCTAAATCCACAGGAGTAGCTGAACTTCTTGAAGGAAATGAAGTTAAAAATCTCGAGCCAAGCTATCTAGAAAGACATGAGAGAAGTAAGAAATACAATAAATAGTCATGCAGCTATTAGATTTAATTAAAGAAGAATACAAAATAATATCAATAATTGGAATGAGCAAAAACGCTGGGAAGACCACCACTTTAAATGAGATAATCTCAGAAGCTTACGAAGAAGATATACCAATAGGGATAAGCTCAATTGGAAGAGACGGAGAAGCTTTGGACATAGTTACAGAAACTGAAAAACCAAAGATTTGGGTATGTGAAAACACCTATGTTGCGACTGCTCAAAGTCTATTACTTTTAAGTGATGCAAATGTGGAGATAATGATGACTACAAACTATCGAACGCCATTGGGAGAAGTAGTCATAGGAAAAGTTAGATCTGCCGGGTACATTCAACTCGCAGGGCCACAGACTCTAAAGGAAATGAAAAAAGTTTCAGAGGATATGTTGAATTTAGGGGCTAAATTTGTAATCATAGATGGAAGCCTTGATAGAAAATCTCAAGCAGCTCCTGCTATATCAGATGCTACGATTTTAGCAACTGGAGCTGCTATATCAAGAGATATAAACAGAGTGGTGGAAGAAACACTTCATACTATAAGTCTATTAAGACTCAAAAAAGTAGAAGACAAATATGAGAATATTTTAAAGAGCCTTTTGGAAGAAAATACAATAGCGATAGTAGATGAGGATTTTAAAGTCGAAAGGTTAAAGTATAAAACAGCTCTGGGAATGGGACGTGAAATATCAGAGCACATTAAAAAAAATTCTAGATACCTTTTGATACCAGGTTCTCTAGTTAAATCGACTATAAGCGAAATACTAAGCTCAATGCACCATTATAAGAATTTGACCATTGCAGTATCAGATGGAACTAAAATATTTATCCCCCCCAAGGATTATTTACATTTTCTTAGAATGGGTTTGAAGCTAGAGGTAGTTTATCCGATCAATTTAATTGGAGTTACGGTAAATCCTTATTCTCCATATGGCTATTACTTTGAACCAGAAGAGCTGTTAAAAAAAATGAAAAGCTATATTAAAGACATTCCAGTTATAGATATTATGATAGGGGGTTAGACTATGTTTATGGATCAAAAGACAATTGATGCATTAGATTTTCAGTATGTTTATGACAAAATAGACTGTATAACTCCCTATGGAAATATTTTTAAATCTAGAATGCATTGCTATAAACCTGGGGAAGAGGAAGCTCTTTCCCAGCAGTTTTTGATGCTCGAGTCATTTATACCACACATAAAAGACACATCAATTAGAAGTGGATTTAACAATATCTTAAGTCATTTCAAAGATTTAAGGCAGTCTATAAAAAGAGCTAATGATGGGTTTATATTAAATGATGTTGAGTTTTTTGAGATAAAATCAATGCTGTTTTTTTTGAGAGAACTAAGTGAATTCATAGACAAAAATGGCATACCTGTATATGATGAAACTAAAATAAAACCTATCGAGCCATTGGAAAAACTCTTAGATCCTGAAAATACAAAAATATCATCTTTTTATATATATGATCTGTACTCTGAAGAACTCAGAAAAATCAGAGATAAAAAAAGAGAAATAGATAAAAGCTTAAAAAGCGAACAAAAATCTATCAGAGACAAGATCAAAGAGGAATTAAAAGTAGACATAAGACCTGACAATACAGTCATTATCTCAAAAGACAAGAAAGATGTATTAGATAGAATAAAAGAATATCCTCAGCTAAACTATGTATCAGAAACTTATTTAAATGTTAAATTCAGCATAAAAGCTTCAGATGCTGTAGACGAATTAGAAAAAGAACTGAATTTGTTGAGAAGAAAAGAAGAATTAGAGGAGATGAGGATAAGAGAAATCCTCACAAAAGAAATAAAAAAACATCAAAAGGCAATTTACAAAAATATCTCAAGCATAGGGAAATTAGATCTGCTAATAGCAAAAGCCAAATTTGCTGTCGACTACAATTGTGTAAAACCTGAAATAGTTAAGGAGCATATAATTGAAATAGAAGATGGAATTCACCCCAAAGTTGCGGAAATGCTCTTAAAAAAGAATTTAAAATTCACACCCATTTCAATATCTCTAAAAAGAGGTGTAACTTGTATCACAGGTGCAAACATGGGAGGGAAAACCATCACATTAAAACTTGTCGGATTGCTATGTGCAATGGCTCAACACGGATTGTTTGTAACAGCTAAAAAGATGACTCTGGGGCTTAGCGAATACATAAAGTCATCTATTGGCGACATGCAATCAACTGATAGCGGCCTATCTACATTTGGAGGAGAAGTAAAAGTTGTAAAAGAAGCGATTAAAAGAGCTGACGAAAGAGGATTGATACTCATCGATGAATTGGCAAGAGGCACAAACCCTGAAGAAGGCTATGCTATATCTAAAGCCATAGTTGAGTATTTAAAAGACAAACAGGCAATCACAGTTTTAACTACGCATTATGACAATGTAGCTGATTTAGAAGATGTAGTACATTTACAAGTTGTGGGGCTGTCAAATTTGGACATGAAAAAATTAAAAGAGGAAATTAGCGCAGAAGAAGGGTTTGAAATCATAAATAAATACATGGACTATAGGCTCAGGAAAGTCGATAAAGACACCCCTATACCAAAGGATGCGTTAAACATAGCTCGTATAATGGGTTTAGATGATGAGATAATTTCTTTAGCTGAGAAAAACTTAAAGAGAAGTACGTGAAAGGAGTGTTAAAGTGGGAAAACTAAATCTTGATGTAGAAAAGATAAATAAGTCAAGACAATCTGCTAAGAACATAGCAGATGAAGTACAAAAGTTCATTGATTTGCATACTACTGTGGCAACTGAAAGAACGGTAGTGAGATTACTTGGAGTAGATGGAGTAGATGAAATAGGAAAGCCACTTCCAAATGTCGTAGTAGACAATATTAAAGAAGGAGGAGGACTCCAAAGAGGAGCAGCCTACTGGATGGGAAATGCAATCGCTAATTTGCAAATAACTCCACAAGAAATAGCAGAAAAAATTTCCAAAGGCGAAATAGATATAACTAGACTTCCTGCTAAAGATGAAGGAAAGATTAGAGAAGTAATATATAAGATAGCTAGCGAATCTGTTGAAAAAATAAGAAATGTAAGAAAGACAAGAGAGCACTATCTAAACACTTTAGGTGAAGGTCCAAAACCATATCTATATGTAATAGTAGCAACAGGAAATATCTATGAAGATATCATTCAAGCTAAAGCTGCAGCAAAACAAGGTGCCGATGTAATCGCCGTAATAAGAACTACAGGGCAGTCATTGCTTGATTATGTGCCATATGGAGCTACAACAGAAGGCTTTGGAGGCACATATGCAACTCAAGAAAACTTCAGATTAATGAGAAGAGCATTAGATGAAGTTGGAGAAGAAGTAGGCAGATACATTAGGCTTACTAACTATTGCTCAGGATTATGTATGCCAGAAATAGCAGCTATGGGAGCGGTTGAAAGACTTGACATGATGTTAAATGACGCGCTATATGGGATACTTTTTAGAGATATAAACATGCAAAGAACTTTAATCGACCAATATTTCTCAAGAGT
>DAONLG010000110.1:0-4230 GCA_035406565.1 Soehngenia sp. | reverse complement strand
GAAGAACTAGTTTTGTAATAGCTCATAGACTTTCGACGATAAAAAATGCTGACATGATACTTGTTATGAATAATGGGCAAATAATTGAGCAAGGGACACATGAAGAACTAATGAAACTCAATGGATTCTATGCTGATCTTTACAATAGTCAGTTTGCTGCATAATTAAAAAGAAAAGCCTCAGGTTAAACCTGAGGCTTTTAAAGAATTGTTAGCATATAGTTTACTACTCCACCTAAAACTATCAATATTGCAGTGTTGACTTTAAACCTTGTCATTAATATCAAGCTTAGTGAAAAGATTATTACAGTGGTTAGGTTAAATAAAGAAGCTATTCCAAGATTTATGCTTACAAAAGCCATCATCACTAAAGAAGCGATATTTACTCCATCCAGTAAACTTGAAAAATACACTGAACTTCTTAGCTTTTGAATATGTGGTTTTATTAGATAAACCACTACAAACGCAGGTAAGAAGATTCCTATAGTAGCTAATATCGCACCTGGGAAACTTCCCAGCAGATAACCTATGAAAGTAGCTGTTGTAAAAACAGGTCCTGGAGTAAACTGTCCGACAGAGATAGCATCAAGCAGTTGGGTCATGGTGAGAAGCCCTCTTTTTTCAATAAACTCTGACTCTAAAAAAGCTAACAATACATAGCCACTTCCATATAAGAAAGCACCAATTTTTAAGAATACTAGAAATATCATTGGCAGAGAAATGCTAAATAATTTGTTCTTTATCTCTTCTCTATTGTCAAAAATCATCATGATTACACCTATAGATATGATAAGCCCAATTTCTGTTAAACCCACATAGTAAAGAACTGCTGCAAAAAGCGCAAATAAAATCTTTTTTCTGGAGTCAATCACTGTCTTAAATAGTCTAAAAAGAGCATTTAATATTATTGCTATGATAACAGGCTTTATTCCATCTAGTATTGCTCCAACTTCGGGGAGAGCACCGTAATTGACATAAAAAACTGCAAATAACAAAACTATGAGCATTGCAGGAAGGATAAAAGAAACACCCGCATTTATTAGACCTAAAACACCTCCGTAATCATAACCTACCATTATGACCATTTCTGTTGAATTTGGACCTGGTATTAAATTTGTTGCTCCAAAAAAATCCATAAACTTATCTCTATCAAGCCACTTCTTTTTAGTCACAGCTTCTTCTTCCAGCATTGCTATATGTGCTGCTGGTCCTCCAAAAGCTAAAAAACCTAATTTGAGAAATGTTCTAGTTATTTCTAGCTGTCTACTATTTCTCTCTTGTTTTGGTAAAAGCTTATATTCTTTGTTATCCATATATTCACCTCAATCAATATATACCAATTTTATATAAAATAATGCAAAAAAATTTATAAAATACATGTTAAATTTAGTTTTGTAACAAATGTTACTTAAGAAAATCTATTTTAAGCGTATCATATATATCAAAAGGGAGGGATATTATGGATATGTTTTGTTTTCAATGTCAAGAGACATCAAAAGGTACAGGTTGCACAAGGGTAGGAGTTTGTGGAAAAACAAGTGAGGTTGCAAATCTTCAAGACCTTATGATATATGCATTAAAAGGTATTTCACAACTGGCTACTAAGGCTGATGAGATAGGGCTAGAAATTGAGGGATTGGATAGATTTATAGTTGATGGATTATTTATGACTATAACCAATGCTAATTTTGACCGAGAAAGATTCTTAGAAAAAATAAGAGAAGCTCTTGTCAAAAGAGAAGAAATAGAGAAAATTCTTTTAGCAAAGAACGTTGATTTAAGTAATTTATCTGATTATGCAAGCTTTAGAGTAAATACAGATGATGACATAATATACAAATCAAACTCTGAAGAAGTAGGAGTATTAAGCACTAAAGATGAAGATATAAGATCTCTAAGAGAACTCATAACTTATGGAGTTAAAGGCATGGCAGCGTATTATGAGCATGCACACAATTTAGGTTTTGAGAATAAAGAAATACCTAAATTCATGAGAAAAGCTTTGAGCATGATCACAGATGATAGTTTAACAGTTGATGAGTTAGTGAAACTCACATTAGAAACTGGTGAACACGGAGTCAAGGCTATGGCTTTATTAGACGAGGCTAATACAACTACTTATGGGAACCCTGAAATAACAGAAGTGAATATTGGTGTAAGAAACAATCCAGCGATACTTGTATCAGGGCATGACTTAAAGGATCTTGAAGAACTACTGATACAGACTCAAGGCACCGGTGTGGATGTTTATACTCATAGTGAAATGCTACCAGCAAACTATTACCCAGCATTTAAAAAGTATGATAATTTTGTTGGAAACTATGGCAATGCTTGGTGGAAACAAAATGAAGAGTTTGAGAAATTCAATGGAGCAATATTATTTACCACAAATTGTATTATACCCCCTAAAGAGTCATATAAAGACAGAGTATACACGACAGGTAGCTCCGGATACCCAGGATTTAAACACATTCCTGATAGAAAAGGTGATAATCCTAAAGATTTCAGTGAAATAATTGAACACGCCAAAAGACTTCCTGCACCAACCGAAATAGAAACTGGAAAAATAGTTGGAGGTTTTGCACATGCACAAGTATTCGCTCTAGCAGATAAAATTGTAGAAGCAGTTAAAAATGGAGATATAAAGAAATTCTTCGTTATGGCAGGTTGTGATGGCAGGATGAAGAGCAGAAATTATTACACTGAATTTGCACAAGCTTTACCAAAAGATACCGTTATACTCACTGCAGGATGTGCTAAATACAGATACAATAAATTAAACTTAGGAGATATAAATGGGATACCAAGAGTTTTAGATGCAGGGCAATGCAATGACAGCTATTCACTTGCTTTGATAGCTTTGAAGCTAAAAGAAATCTTTGAATTAAACGACATAAACGAACTACCTATAGCATATAATATCGCTTGGTATGAACAAAAAGCTGTAATAGTGTTACTTGCATTATTGAGCCTAGGGGTAAAAAACATTCATTTAGGACCTACACTTCCAGCTTTCTTATCTCCAAATGTCGCAAAAGTTTTAGTAGATAATTTTGGAATTGGAACAATAAAAGATGTAGAAAGCGATATTGAATATTTCTTAGCATAGACACAAAAAACCGATTGATCAATCGGTTTTTTTGTTTATCATCCTATAATTAGGGAATATATAAGATGCACTTAAAATTAAAGGAGGTATGACAATGTATAGAAGTAAAAAATTAGTTGCATTCTTATCGGCAATAGCTCTTGTATTAACTATTTTTTCATTTCCAATTAGCTCAAATGCTGCAGGGGAAACCATAAAAATCACAGTATTAGGGACTACTGATTTACATGCAAACATTTACAACTATTCTTATGAAGATGGCAAAGAAATAGACAACTTAGGAATGACAAAAGTTTATTCTGTAGTAAAAGAAGTAAGAGAAGAAAATCCAAATACTTTACTTATCGACAATGGCGATACTATTCAAGGGACAATCTTATCTGATGACTTATATAACAACGATTTAAGCCTAAAAAATCCCGTTATAGATGTAATGAATTTCATGGGGTATGATGCAATGGTTTTAGGCAATCACGAGTTTAATTTTGGAATAGAATTAATTGACAAGATAAAAGAAGAGGCTGAATTTCCTATTTTAGCTGCGAATGTTACAAATAAATCTGATTCTTCTAACTTTGCAACTCCTTATATAATAAAAGAAGTTAATGGAGTAAAAATAGGTATACTTGGTTTTACCAACCCAAATATTCCAAAGTGGGACGGACCTAAAGTAACTAATTTAGAGTTTACAAAACCAGTTGATACAGCTGGAAAATACATTGAAGAGATGAAACAGCAAGGTGTTGACATCATAATAGTTTCAACTCATACAGGTTTAGAAGAAGAATACGCTTCAACTGGTGATGGAGCTATGGAATTAATAGAAAAATACCCAGATATAGATGCTGTTTTAACAGGACATGCTCATGTTACACAAAACACAGTCATAAACGATACTTTAGTAGGAGCTGCTAAAAATGCAGGTGCTGAAGTTGTTAGATTTGATTTCGAAGTAAAAGAAGAAAATGGTGAGTTTACAATAGTTGACAAGAAAGTCGATGTAATAAGTGTAAAAGACTATCAAGCAGATGAAGATTTAATAAACTATGCTAAACCTTATCATGAAAGAACATTGGAATTTTTGAAAGAAGTCATTGGGACAGTAACAGAAGACTTCGCACC
>DAONLG010000109.1:0-4276 GCA_035406565.1 Soehngenia sp. | reverse complement strand
GGGCTATTGAAAATTTGATAAATTCTCTTAATTGGGCAGGTATAACCTATGACGAAGGCGTTTTTATTGAAAATGGACAAATTGTAGAAAAAGGGGATTTCGGACCATATATTCAATCTAAGAGACTGGATATATATAAAAAATACGTAGATGAATTAATTGAAAAAGGGCATGCATACTATTGTTTCTGCACTAAAGAAAGATTAGATAAAGTAAGAGAAGAACAAAAAATAAGTGGACAGATTCCAAGATATGATGGATTTTGTAGAAATATCCCTTTAGAAGAAGCTAAAAAAAGAATAGAAAATGGAGAAGAATACGTAGTAAGATTAAAATTACCTCATAATAGAGATATTGAATTTTATGATATGGTGAGAGGAAATATAACAATAAACACCTCAGATATGGACGATCAAGTCCTATTAAAATCAGATGGATATCCCACATATCACCTTGCAGTAGTAGTCGATGACCATTTAATGGGCATCACTCACATTGTCAGAGGAGAAGAATGGCTTCCTTCCACGCCAAAACACGTGTACTTGTATGAAGCATATGGCTGGGAGAAACCGACATATGTTCATCTACCTACAGTCTTAAATAAAGATAGGAAAAAACTATCAAAAAGACAAGGAGATGTTTCGGTTGAAGATTTTAGAAATAAAGGATATTTGCCTGAAGCTTTAGTAAATTATCTAGCATTAGTTGGCTGGAGCCCAGAAGACAATGAAGAGCTCATGAACTTAGAAGAAATGATAGAAAAATTCTCATTTGAAAGAGTTTCAAAGACAGGCGGAATATTTGACATAGATAAGTTAAATTGGATAAATGGCCATTATATTAGAAATTCATCTACAGAGAGGTTAAGAGAACTTGCCATTCCTTATTTAATTAATGAAAACTTAATCGATGAGAAATTTGCTCATGAAAACACACAATGGCTTGATTGCTTAGTAGAAACACTAAAGGAAAGCATTTCTACTATAAGCGAGATACCTCAAAAATCTAAATTTATCTTTTCGGAAGAAATCGAAATTGAAGAAGAGTTATTTAATGAATTCTTAAACAATGAGAACGCAAAAATCATCATGAATGCCATTATTGAAGAAATAACAAATATGGATAAATTCGACTTAGAAGAAGCAAAGACATTTATGAAAAAAATCCAATTAAAGACTGGCATAAAAGGGAAAAACTTGTTTATGCCCACTAGAGTAGCATTGACAGGCAGTGAACATGGGCCTGAATTAGTGAACATTTTATATTTATTAGGAAAAGACAAGATAATTAAAAGGGCAAGAAAAGTTATTGAAAAACTGTCCTGATATTATATAATATGATTAACATAAAGGGCTTATTAGGACTTAGCATAGGAGGATATTTATGGAGCTTTACAATTCCCTTACCAGAAAAAAAGAAGAATTCATACCACTTGTCGAAGGAAAAGTTACGATGTACAATTGTGGCCCTACTGTATACAACTATATACATGTTGGAAATGCTAGACCATTAGTCGTATTTGACACTTTAAGAAGGTATTTTATATATAAAGGGTTAGATGTAAAAATGGTCATCAATTTTACTGACATAGATGATAAGATAATAAATAAAGCAAATGAAGAAGGGAAAGACACTAAAGAAATAGCACAAACATACATCGATGCTTTCATAGAAGATGCTACAGAGCTAAACTTGTACGAATATGAAACCCTTCATCCTAGAGCAACTGAATACATCGACAAAATGATCGAATTTATACAGGGACTAATAAAAAAAGATGCAGCGTATGTAGTCGATGGAAATGTATACTTTAGGATAAATCGAGCTAAAGACTATGGGAAATTAAGCAAAAAAAACATTGATGAACTATTAAGTGGAGCGAGAATTGAAATAAATGAAGACAAGGAGAATCCATTGGATTTTGTTCTGTGGAAAAAAGAAAAACAAGGGGAACCTTCTTGGGATAGCCCATGGGGCAAAGGCAGACCTGGGTGGCATATTGAATGCTCAGTAATGG
Organism: Soehngenia sp.; assembly: GCA_035406565.1. Lineage (GTDB taxonomy): Bacteria > Bacillota > Clostridia > Tissierellales > Tissierellaceae > Soehngenia. The sequence goes on along the minus strand of DAONLG010000109.1, from coordinate 2,259 downwards.
CAAGAGCTCTATTAGGTGAAACAATAGACATTCACTCAGGAGGAGAAGATTTACAATTTCCACATCATGAAAATGAGATAGCACAATCTGAGACTCTGACAGAAAAACCATTTGCGAGATATTGGCTTCACAATGCAATGCTCACAGTCGACAATAAAAAGATGTCTAAATCCTTGGGAAACTTTTTCACGCTAAGAGATATAAAGAAGTACTATGACTTAGAAGTTTTAAGGTTCTTCTTGTTATCTGCTCACTACAGATCTCAAATCAATTTTAGCAAAGAAGCAATGGAACAATCAAAAAGTGCTTTAGATAGGCTTTATAATGCAAAGAAGAATTTGGAGTACTACATTCAAAAAAGCTCTGACACATCAGATGAAAAAAGCGACTATTTAGATGTAAAAGAAAAAGTCGACCATTATAAAGATAAATTCATTAGAAGTATGGAAGATGATATAAACACAGCTGATGCAATAGCCGCTACATTTGAGCTTGTAAGGTATATAAATCAAAATATCAATGAAATCAAATCTAAAGAAGCTCTTCTTTATGCATACAAAGTGTTTATGGAGCTAAACAAAGTTTTGGGTATTTTATCTAAGAAAGAAGAAATTTTAGAAGAAGAAATCCTAAAGCTAATTGAAGAGAGAAACTATCATAGAAAAAATAAAGATTTTGCCAAAGCAGATGAAATAAGAGATGAATTAAAAAATAAAGGAATCATCCTTGAAGATACAAAAGACGGTGTAAAATGGAAAAGAATTTAATAAATTTTCTAAACATCTCTAGAGAATTGAATTTAAATTTAAGTTTAGAAGATGTAAAAAGACTTCACCCGCTTCAACTAGCATATATAGGAGATGCTGTTTATGAACTGATGGTAAGAACAGCAATTTTGGAAGTTGACTTGAATGTAAATAAATTAAATGAAAAAGCTAGAAAATATGTCAAAGCAACATCACAAGCTAGTGCAGTTAAATCTTTAGAGGGTTTCTTTAACGAAAAAGAGCTCTCTATAATAAGACGAGGGAGGAATGCTAAAATTAATTCCTCCCCTAAGAATACTGAGCTCATTGATTATAAATACGCAACTGGATTGGAATGTTTGTTTGGGTATTTATATTTAACTAATCAATTTGAAAGAATAAAAGAAATATTTTTAAAAATATATGATTTAGGTGAAGGAGCATTGAAATGAAAGTTGAATTGTTAAGATATACGCCAGATGGAGAGAAATTGATTGCTTCTGCTGCTAAGCTGTGTTATTCACAAGTAGGAATAACAGAAATTGAAGAAAATCAAGATAAAGAAAAAGTTGAATCTTTCTTAAATATGCTTGTTGATTTAGGACATGAAAGTCCTATAGAGCATGTGAGTTTTACATTTGGCATCGAAGGTGTCTCTAGAGTATTAACGCATCAACTTGTAAGGCACAGATTAGCAAGTTATTCTCAGCAATCACAAAGATATGTTAAATTAGATCAATTTGAATACATAATCCCACCTAGCATACTAGAAGATGACGAAGCTAATGAAATATTTTTAAAAATGATGGAAGAAGACCAAAAAGCATATAATAGAATATCACAAATACTAACTGAAAAAAAGAAAAGCCAGTACATATCTGAAGGCTTAAGTGAAAAAAAAGCTAAATCAAAAGCAGAGAAAGAAGCGATAGAAGACGCTAGATATCTCTTTCCAAATGCTTGTGAAACTAAAATAGTGATGACCATGAATGCTAGGAGTCTCATGAATTTCTTTACTTTAAGAACATGCAACAGAGCTCAATGGGAAATAAGAAATCTGGCTATAGAGATGCTAAAAGAAGTGAAAAAAGTATACCCAGTATTATTTAAAAATGCAGGACCTAATTGCATAAATGGGCCATGCAAAGAAGGAAACATGACATGTGGCAAGATAAACGAAGTAAGACAGTTTTTTAGTGAACTAAACAATATAGATTAAGTGGAGATAGAAGATGGATGAGAAAAATACGAATTATATAGTAGGAAGAAATCCTGTGCTTGAACTATTTAAAACAGATGAGCAAATTGACAAACTCTATATTTTAAAAGGTGAAAACAAAGGATCTATAATTAAAATAATTAATCAAGCTAAAGAAAGAAATATCATCATTCAATATGTAGAAAAGGAGAAGTTGGATTATCTCGCAAATGGACTTGCTCATCAAGGAGTAGTTGCATTAGTAACGGGATATAAATACAGTGAAATAAGCGAAATATTAGAATACGCTAAAGA
>DAONLG010000108.1:0-4315 GCA_035406565.1 Soehngenia sp. | reverse complement strand
GGTTCATTTCTAAAGTTTGAAGTAACTGTTAAAGATGCAGAGGGGGAAGTTGGAGCGCCGGTACAAAGTGAGGCATTTGGCCCTGTAATTAAATCTTCTTCATCACTATCAAATGATGTTTCACTAAGAAGTCTTCTATTAAATGGTGTTGATTTTGCACCAAGATATAATAGCGGAGAATCAGGATGCAAGGTAACAATATCGAATGAAGGAGAAAGCATTACTGTAGATGTTCTACCAAGTGATAGTAATGCAGTTGTTAAGATTAATGATGAGATAGTAAATAAAAAAGTTATAGATTTAGTTGTTGGGGAAAATACAATTAGCATAGTAGTTATAGCAGAAGATGGAGTGACAACAAAAACTTACACAATGACTGTTGACAGACTTGCCTTAGAGCCTCAAGAAGAAACAAATTATATTTACTATTATCCAATCGTTTCAACTACACAACAGGATAATGGAAACTACCTAATGTCAACGCAAGTTTATTCTCATTATTTTTCAGATTATGTTTCTTCATTTATACCAACAGGGACTGTTGATGCATTGATAAATGAAGTAAAGTTCTTAAATACCAATGATGAGGAGGACATAATAGAATTAGCAATTGACTCATCTTTAGATAAAGATTTATTAATAAGCATATATAACAATGATTTAAAAAGGTTGATTAATGAAACAAAATCTACAGTGAGTCTAAAATCTACTATTTCAAATATACTATTTGACAATGAAGCACTTCAGAAAATAAATAGTATGGAAACTGGTGGTATAGTTTCTATAAATCAAAACTTAAGAGAAGTTAATGAGTATGATTCTGATTTGAAAGTAAAAAAATTATTAGAATTTGAAATTGCTATAAGAAATGGTAGTTCTCAAATAACTGATCTAGGTGATGCAAATGTATTAATAAAAATACCTTATGATTTACAAAATGAAGATCCGAGTACAATAATTGCTTATCAACTATTGGAAAAAGGAGAAGCTAAAATCTTGAAAGGATTCTATGATACCAATAAAAAGACTATGGCCTTTTCAGTAAAGACACTTTCTCCTATAATAATAGGATCAAGGAATATTAAGTTTAATGATGTATTACCTGAAAATCCAAGTAGTAAATATATTAATTTTTTAGCTGCAAGAAATATTTCAAATGGCATAGGTAATAATATATATGGAACAAATATTGATATAACTAGAGCACAGTTTTTAGTAATGCTAATGAGAGCATTTAATATTGATACAATAAATGATAATGATTTGCAACATGACTACTTTTTAGACATACCAAGAGATAATTTTAGTGCTTATATATTAAAAGCGAGAAATTTAGGAATAGTTAATGGCGTAGGGGAGAACAGATTTGAACCTCAAAGGAAAATTACAAATGAAGAACTTTTAGTAATGGTATATAATACTTTAAAATTTAAAGAAGAATTAACACCGATAAAATCTCAAAACGAAATTTTATCTTTTGAAGATGAAGAAGAAATTTCTATCTGGGCAAAAGGAGCAATAAATGAGCTGATAAATAGAGGTGTTATTACTTGGCTCAATGGGAAAATAGAACCTGAAAGAACCGTAAGCCGTGAAGAATCAGCAAGAATTATCTATGAACTACTAACTAATTAAGATCTTTAAACAATTTAAAAATAAAAGCAAAAGAAAATGTATGGATTTCCATACATTTTTTTTATAGAAATTCATTAATTTAATTATTATGCTATAATATATAAAAACAGCTTAAATAAAATTTTATCAATGGGGTGTTAGAACTATTAAGAAAAAATAAAGTAAGCAATAAACATTATGAGATTTTTATGGTGAGAAAGCAATTAATCTTTAGGAGGATTAAATGGATAAACTAAATAACACTTTAAATTCAATTAAATTTCTTGACGAGGAAGCTATGAACCAAGCTAAAAAAAGATGGGATTCGCTCGTAAAGCCAATAGGAAGCCTTGGCTTGATGGAAGAAATCACCATTAGATTGGCTGGCATTTACAGGACTACAGATTTTGACATAGACAAAAGAGCTGTAGTAGTCATGGCTAGTGACAACGGCGTTGTTGAAGAAAATGTTGCCTCATCTCCACAAATATTCACTAAAATCTTAGCAGAAAAAATGGCTAAGGGAATGACTGGAGTAAGCGTCATGTCCAAAGCTGTAGACGCTGATGTAATTGTAGTGGATATAGGCATAAACGGTGATGTTAAAGAGAAAAATGTCATAAATAGAAAGATCAGATACGGAACAGATAATTTTACTAAAGCTCCTGCTATGACATATGATGAAACTATAAAGGCTATAGAAATTGGGATAGAGATTGCAGATGATTTATTTAACAAAGGATATAAAATATTGGGGACTGGAGAAGTAGGAATAGGAAACACTACAACTTCAGCTGCCATAATCAAAACTATTACTGATTTTCCCATAGATGATATTGTTGGAAAAGGTGCAGGTATTACTGATGAACAGCTTGTACTTAAGAAAAAAGCAATTATCAAAGCCATTGAATTGCATAAACCAAATAGATTAGATGTAATAGATGTTTTGTCAAAAGTAGGAGGATTAGATATAGCAGGGCTTGTGGGAGTATATTTGTCTGGTGCAAAAAACAGCAAACCTGTAGTCATGGATGGATTCATATCTCAAGCAGCTGCATTGTGTGCGATAAAACTTGATGAAAGGGTAAAAGACTACATAATACCATCTCATCTATCAAAGGAACCAGGTGCTAAATTTGTATTCAATGAAATCGGCCTCAAACCCATGCTCGATTTATCTATGAGACTTGGCGAAGGAACAGGCTGTCCATTAGCATTTCAAATAATTGACACTTCAATATACACTTTAAATAATATGGCAACATTTGAAGAAGCAGAGATGGAAAAAGAACTTCTAGTTGATATAAGCAAAGACGAGGAGAAATGATATGATAACACTTGTAACTGGAGGAGCTCGCAGTGGAAAGACCAACTTTGCCCAAAAAAGATTATCAGACAAAAGCGATGTTGTGTATATTGCTACTGCGAAAGTAGAAGATAGCGAAATGGCTGATAGAGTAAAACATCATAAAGATTCAAGGCCAAGCTCATGGAGAACTTTTGAAGCATATTATGATTTGGATAATGCTTTAGGAGAAGAGCAAAACTATATATTGGATTGTGTTACAAACTTATCATCTAATATAATGTTTGACTTATCTAAAGATGTTGATATTATTGATGATAATCTTCAGCAAAAAATCGAGAAAGAGATAATAAAACAATTGGATAATCTCATTTCAAATATTAGAAAAGAAAACAAAAATTTAATTTTAGTGACAAATGAACTAGGAGATTCAATTGTACCACAGCATCATATTTCAAGAGTATTCAGAGATATACAAGGCAGAGTAAATCAGAGTTTAGCGAGTATTTCTGATGAAGTGTATATAGTAATTTGTGGAATAGAAGTGAAACTAAAATGATAAATGGGTTGATACTGGCATTTGAATTTTTTTCGAGACTCCCTGTTAAGAAGAATGTAGACTTTACGAAAGAAAACATTTCATATAGTGTTTTTTTTATGCCGCTTGTCGGATTGACTTTGGGGCTTATATCTGCAATTTTTTTTAATCTAATAGTTCAATATGATAGATTGATAGCAAGCTTTTTAACTGTAGCAATCATGATGATTTTAACAGGAGGACTTCACATAGATGGGCTTTCTGATACATTTGATGGATTTCTTTCTAACAGAAATAAAGAAAAGACCATAGAAATAATGAAAGACAGTAGAATCGGGACTTTTGGGACGATTGCTATAATTTTTGTTGTATTGGGTAAGATATTATTGATATATAGAATAACAAAAAATATAAACGCTGCAATAATTTTTTCCATGGGCAATTCAAGACTTGCAACTAGCATGAATATTGCACATAAAAAATGTGCAAAAAACGAGGGATTGGGATTTTTATTTTACAATAGTAAACCCTCAAACAAAGTAATAGTAAGCACGGCAGTGTATGTTTTATTTATTTTAATTGAAAACATATATAATATAATACCTCTTTTAGCCACTGTACTGTTTAATTTAACATTTGCAAAATGGGCTGATAGAAAAATAGGTGGAATCACTGGGGATATAAACGGCGCAACAATAGAATTAGGAGAGATGATCTCTCTTTTGGCATATTGGGGGATATCGCAATGGATATAATTTTAATTAGACATGGGGAATCAGAAGATAATATTAAAAGAGTCTTAAGTAATGACGATGCACTACTTACCCAAAATGGGAAAAAGCAAATAGAAATGATTA
>DAONLG010000107.1:0-4441 GCA_035406565.1 Soehngenia sp. | reverse complement strand
AGAGAAATTGTTCAATCCTATTAATTGAACATGATATGAAATTTGTAAATGGCCTATGCGATAGAATTTGTGCTATAAATTTTGGGAAACTCTTAGCTATAGGTACACCAGGAGAAATACAAGAAAATGAACAAGTCCAAATTGCCTATCTTGGAAAGGAGGACGACTAATGAATGAATGCCTAGGAATCAAAAACTTAAAAGTTAATTATGGGAGCATTGAAGCACTAAAAGGAATTGACATATCAGTTAAAGAAGGTCAGATAGTAGCATTACTTGGTGCAAATGGAGCAGGAAAGACGACGACATTAAGGAAAATATCAGGCATACTGGAAGCTAAAAGTGGCAGTGTACAGTTTTTTGGGGAAGACATCACTAAATTGCCTCCGCATAAAATTGCGGCTAAAGGTATAATACAATCTCCTGAAGGCAGACAAGTATTTAGAGATCTGACAGTTGAGGAAAACCTTATGACAGGTGGATATACTGTTAAAAACAAGAGAGAATTGAAGAATAATTTTGACAGGGTATATTCGTATTTTCCGGTTCTGAAGGAAAGAAAGAATCAAATTGCTTCAACATTATCGGGCGGAGAGCAGCAAATGCTTGCAATCGGCAGAGCTTTGATGGGAAGCCCAAAATTGTTGTTATTAGATGAGCCATCCCTAGGTCTTGCGCCTTTGATTGTAAAGAATATTTTTGAAATCATCAAAGAAATTAGAAGAGATGGTACTACTGTATTAATAGTAGAACAAAATGCATTGCAAACACTAAAAATAGCTGATTATGCTTATGTTTTAGAAGTAGGCAGAATCAGTATAGAAGGGAGTGCAGAAGAACTAAAAAATGACAGTTCGCTAATTGAAGTATATTTAGGAGGAAAAAATAAAGAGGGGGTAACAAAATGAAAAAAAGAATATCTATTATAATGGTTTTAGCTATGCTCATATCAACTTTAGCAGGCTGTACGACAAGCAATGAAATCGCACAAGGGGTTACAGATACTACAGTAAAAGTTGGAAACACAGCAGCGACATCTGGAGCGTTTGCAGCAGTTGGAGTACCGTTTAATGCTGGTATAGAAGCGTATTTTAAGATGGTAAACGATGCAGGTGGAGTAGATGGTAGAAAGATTGAATTCGTTCATTATGATGATGAATTTGATCCAATAAAGGCGACAACATTTACAGAACAATTGATAAATGATGATAAAGTTTTTGCAATTGTAGGTCATTTTGGAACACCTACGATAGGTGCAACTTTGGATTTATTAAAAGAAACAGGGATACCCGCAGTTTATTTTGCAGCTGGTATAGCAGCTCTTTACAATGAAGATGCTACAAGTATTGAAAAAGGAAAAGGATTATTTCCAGTGCAACCAATTTATGTAACTGAAGGTAGATTGATTGTAGCTAGAGCAATAGAAGAACATAATGCTAAAAAAATCGGCGTAATTTATACAAATGATGACGCTGGAAAAGACTTATTAGCAGGAGTTGAAAATCAAGTAGAAAAGTTAGGCGCTGATTATACTGTTGTAAAAGAGCAAGTAAATCCTGGAGCAACTGATGTATCAAGTCAAGCACTAAAAATGAAAAATGAAAATGTTGATGTAATAGTTGCAGCATCCATTCAAGCGACATTGCCAACAATCATCAAAGGTTTGATAGCACAAGGAGTAAATAAACCTGTATTTACAACTTATTCAAATGCTGATGCTACTACAATAGCAAATTTCCAAGCTGATTATGCAAATACTCAAAACAAATTCCCTATCTATTCAAATGCATGGGTAGATTTAAGCAATCAAGAAGAGGTTGACGAATTTGTACAAGGAATGACTAACTTTGGGAAACCTGAATATGCAGCTAATGCATTTTCAATGGCTGGTTGGATTGCAGGGCATTTCTTCGTAGAAGGTCTTAGAAGGGTCGAAGGGGAAACTCTAAATTGGGAAAATTACATTAATGGAATGGAGAAAGAGCCATTTAAAATCCCTATGGGCGGAACAGTAGACTTTGCAAATGGGAAACGACTTGGTACTCAGTCAATGTCATTGTTGAAAGTATCAGATGATGGCTCGGCATGGGAAGTAGTAAAACCAGTAGAAGACTTAAATGTAATATTAGATAGAATTCAATAGAGTATATAGTTTGAAAGCCTTTGAGGAAACTCAAAGGCTTTTACTATAAGTAAGTCTTATGCAATATAACATAAGCTTATTATTACTTATGAAGTTTAAGTGATACAATATAGATAAATAATTAACAAACAATAATACAGGAGGGATAAAATGAAAAAATCACAAACTATTGCAGCGTTACTGATCTTAGTATTGATGGGAGTATTGGCACAAAATCTAGATACTTCGACTACAAATTTACCATTATTTTTAATTACTGGACTCATGTTAGGTTATACATTGACAAGATCTAGATATGGTTTTGCTGGAGGAATTAGAAAAATATATTTCACAGGAGACGGCGCCTTGACAAAAGCATTATTACTTATGTTTGCCCTTTCAGCTCTCGGTACAGCAGGTATCCATTTTGGAGCAGCACAAAAAGGAGCAGTAGCAGCATTTAAGGCAGCTGAAGGACAGATGATAATTCCTGGAACAGGACATGTTCAAATCGCTAGTTTAGCAACTATAATCGGCGGAATAATGTTCGGAGTAGGGATGATATTTGGCGGTGGCTGTGCTTCAGGTACACTCACAGATACTGGTGAAGGCGAGATTAAGGCATTAATAGTTACATTTTTCTTTGGTGTAGGTGGTATGTTAGGGATCGCTCACAATAACTGGTGGAGCGAAAGCGTATTCACGAAAGTGGGAAAGACTGTTTATTTACCAGATGTATTAGGATACATAGGTTCGGTTGTACTTACACTAGCATTACTAGGCATACTTTATATAATAACGATTAAATACGAAGAGAAGAGAAAAAGAGAAGGAACTTTTGTTAAAGATGAATTTGCAGAATGGCAAAAACCAATAAAGGGCGATGGAAAATTCAAGCTATTTAGCAGCACTACTTATCATAATTTATTTGTTGCAAGATGGCCATTCATGACTGGCGCATTTATAATGTCTATATTATTTGTATTTATAATAAATTCATCTGGATCCAGCTGGGGTGCATCAGGTCCATATGCACTTTGGACAATGTGGCTATTGGACAAAATTGGAATTGATTCATGGACAAATCCTGCATTGGTAAAAACTTTAGAAACAGTTAGAAATGGTTTATTGAAGGATCCAGTGACAGTGAGAAATATTGGCATAATATTTGGTTCAAGTGTTTCCATGCTGCTAGCAGGAAAATTTAGATTTAATTTCCATTTTAATTTCAAAGACGTAGTATTTTATGCAATAGGTGGAGTTTTAATGGGGTATGGAGCTAGAGTAGCGAGAGGTTGTAATGTAGGAGCATTATATTCAGGTATATGCAATTTCTCATTATCAGGTTGGGTTTTCCTAGTTGCAATAACTTTAGGAGGAATATTAGGTTCTACAATATATAAAAAGGCTTTTTCTAAATAGAAAATATTAAGGTTAGGGATATCCTAACCTTAATAACAAAAACATCTTTTTTTAGATGTTATAAATGATTTAAATATTTGCTCATGTTTTTCCAAATTATAACTACTTCTTTGAGCAAAATAGTATTTAAAACTCATGTCAACATTATCTATAGGAATTTCTCTAAGTAGATTTTTCCTAAGCTCTTTTTTAACAGTGATTTTTGGCAAAAAGGCAAAACCCTTCCCAGACATGACTATAGATTTGATTGATTCTGGAGAATTTGAAGTCAATACTACATTCAAATCACTAACACTCAATCCACACTTTGATAATTTTAAGTTTAATATAGAAGAATCATCTAAGTCGTATTCACTTAATATAATAGGTATTTCTACTATACTAGCAGCATCGATTTTATTGACATCTTCCTCTGATGTTATCAGTGCTATTTTATCAGAAAGGATTGGGGTAGATATGATATCTTCACATTCATTAATACCAGCAATCACCCCTAAATTTATTTCATGATCTAACAATTTGTTGATGATTTGAGTTGTATTATCTACAAAGAGTTTTACGTCTATGTCAGGATGGATTTCTTTGAAAGTGTATATACTGCAAGGCAAGACATATTCTCCAATATATTTGCAGGCACAGATGTTCAAAAGGCGTTTGTCTTTTTCTAATTCTTTTAAATTTTTTAATATGTTTTTTTCTAGAGAGAGCATACTCTTAGCATGTTCAAATACGATTTTACCTTCTTCAGTTAGTTCTACACCTTTGTTACTTCTGATAAGAAGAGTAGCATTAAATTCATTTTCTAGATGTTGTATTTGCATGCTTAAAGCAGGTTGTGTAATGTGAAGCAGCTTAGAAGCCTTTGATATACTATTACAATTCACAGTAGTATAAAAAG
>DAONLG010000106.1:0-4444 GCA_035406565.1 Soehngenia sp. | reverse complement strand
AGAGAAGGCGGAAGGACAGTAGGAGCAGGAGTTGTAACTAAGGTTTATGAATAAAAATTAGGTCTTTTGACCTAATTTTTTTATGAAACACAACCCATGTCTTAAAATTTTATTGACATGAATATTGATTTATGATAGTTTATATAAGTAGCTTAACAATGGGTAATTGTGCCCAAGTCTATGCTTAGATAGATAGCTTATTTAGGGGGTGTGGTAGTTGAGAGATAGAGTAACATTAGCATGTACAGAATGCAAACAAAGAAATTATGTAACTAAGAAAAACAAGAAGAACACAACTGAGAGGATTGAACTTAAAAAGTACTGCAAATTCTGCAAAACACATACCGTTTATAAAGAAACAAAATAATATATTCCATAAGGATGTGAAAAGATGGCACAACCAACAGAAAAAACTAAAAAGACTGGGAAGCTCTCTTCTTATTTCAAAGGTGTAAAAGCAGAATTAAAAAAGGTTGTATGGCCTAGCAGAAAAGAATTGATTAACTACACTAGCGTTGTATTATTTATGAGTGTATTGGCTGCTATAGTGGTATATATACTTGACCTCATAGTAGGAGGAGCGCTATCCTTTATAATTTCGTAGTACAAGGGAGGGAAGGGGCATTTAAGTCCCTATGAAATGTCGGAAAAGGACCTAAGCAGGGAAGAAAGAGAGAAAAATGCAAAGTGGTATGTGGTACATACTTACTCTGGGCATGAAAATAAAGTAAAAGCAAATTTAGAAAAAATGGTTGAAAACAGGGGAATGAGGGATGACATATTTGAAGTAGTAGTGCCTACTGAAGAATATATCGATGCCAAATCTGATAAAAAAACTATTAAAGAAAGAAAAAAATTCCCGGGCTATGTCCTTGTTAAGATGATTATTAATGATGAATCATGGTACTTAGTTAGGAATACCAGAGGAGTTACAGGATTTGTCGGACCTTCCTCAAAACCGATCCCATTGACTGATGAAGAGGTTAAAGCACTAGGAGTTGCTAAAAAAGCCAAGGTAATAGAATCTGATCTAAAAGTTGGAGAAGTAGTAAAAATTAAATCAGGACCATTTGAAAATTTTGTAGGAAATATCGAGAGCATAAACTTAGAAAAACAAAAGGTAAAAGTTTTTGTATCTATGTTTGGAAGAGAGACTCTAGTCGAATTAGAACTAGATCAAATAGAAAAAATTTAGTTGATTTATAAGCAATTTTGCTTTATAAATATATTTATGTAATGGCAAATGCCACATAAGGAGGTGGAAATTTTGGCTAAGAAAGTAATAGCTGTAGTAAAGTTGCAAATACCAGCTGGTAAAGCTACTCCGGCTCCACCTGTAGGTACAGCTTTGGGACCACACGGAGTTAATATTATGCAATTTACAAAAGAATTCAATGCAAGGACACAAGACCAACTAGGAATGATCATACCAGTAGTATTGACTGTATATCAAGATAGATCATTCTCATTTATCACTAAAACACCACCAGTACCAGTACTTATTAAAAAGGCAATTGGTATAGAATCGGGTTCTAGTGAGCCAAACAAGAAGAAAGTTGGAAAGCTTACACAAGCTAAGCTAAAAGAAATAGCTGAAGTAAAAATGCCCGACTTAAATGCTGGAAGTTTAGAAGCTGCCATGAGCATGGTTGCTGGGACAGCAAGAAGTATGGGAGTGGAAGTAGAGAAATAAATAAGTGGGAGGAATTTCCGTTAATACCACAAGGAGGTAATTAGATGCCAAAGAGAGGTAAAAAATATCAAGAAAGTTTAAAACTCATTGAAAAAGGCAAGCTTTATGATGTTGATGAAGCACTAGAATTAGTACTTCAAACTGCAAAAGCAAACTTTGATGAGACAATTGAACTCTCAGTAAGATTAGGGGTAGACCCAAGACATGCTGATCAACAAGTAAGAGGTGCAGTAGTACTACCACACGGAACTGGAAGAACTAGAAAAGTTCTAGTCATAGCTAAAGGTGACAAGTTAAAAGAAGCTGAAGAAGCAGGAGCAGATTATGTAGGCGGAGAAGAACTAGTTACTAAGATCCAAAATGAAAACTGGTTTGACTTTGATGTAGTAGTTGCTACTCCAGATATGATGGGCGTAGTAGGGCGAATCGGTAGAATTCTTGGACCTAAAGGATTAATGCCAAATCCAAAATCAGGTACTGTAACATTTGATATAGAAAAAGCAGTAAAAGATATCAAAGCAGGTAAAGTTGAGTATAGAGTTGACAAAGAGAGTATAGTACACGTGCCAATTGGAAAGAAATCATTTGGAGTAGAAAAACTTAAAGAAAATTTCTATGCAATAATTGAAGCTTTAATTAAAGCAAAACCTGCAGCAGCTAAAGGTAAATACTTAAAGTCAGTTGTTGTATCTAGCACTATGGGGCCTGGCGTAAAGATAAACCCAGCTAAACTTAGTGACTAATTAAATCAAAATTAAACATCGCCGCAGACAGTAGGTGCTATATGCTTAATATCCTACCGAGGAATTAAACCATGAAAATTTGGTCTCTTCACAGTCTGCGAAAGAGACCTTTATTATTATACACTTTGGAGGTGATAGCAAGTGAAGGAACAAACTCTTCAAGCTAAATCACAAATCGTTGAAGAAATAAAAGAGAAAATCAAATCCTCTCAATCAATAGTTTTAGTAGACTACAGAGGATTAAATGTAGCTGAATTGACTGAATTAAGGAAGAGATACAGAGAAGCTGGAGTGGAATATAAAGTATATAAAAACACTATGATGAGTTTCGCATTTAAAGACCTTGATTTAGGAGAATTTGAGGACTATCTAAAGGGACCATCAGCAGTAGCTTTTAGTATGAATGACCCAGTATCAGCTGCTAAGATTACTACAGAATTTGCTAAGACAAATGATAAACTTAAAATCAAAGCTGGTATAGTTGATGGAAAAGTAATAGATGAAAATGGTGTAAAGAGCTTAGCAGAATTACCACCAAAAGAAGTCTTGATAGCGCAAGTACTTGGAGGATTCAACAGCCCAATCCAAGGATTTGCAAATGTATTACAAGGTACAATAAGAGGATTGGTAATAGCGCTTAATGCTATATCAGAACAAAAAACCGCTTAAAAAAATAAAAAATACGGAGGGAAATATAAATGGCAAGTGAAAAAGTATTGAATTTAATCGAAGAGGTAAAGAATTTAACAGTATTAGAATTATCAGAACTAGTAAAAGCATTAGAAGAAGAATTTGGAGTAAGTGCAGCAGCACCAGCAGTTGCAGTAGCAGCTCAAGCAACAGCAGCAGCACCAGCAGCTGAAGAAGAAAAAACTGAATTTGATGTTATTCTTCAATCAGCAGGAGCAGAAAAAATAAAAGTTATCAAAGTAGTTAGAGAATTAACTGGCTTAGGCTTAAAAGAAGCAAAAGATTTAGTAGATGGAGCACCAAAACCAATTAAAGAAGGAGCTTCAAAAGAAGAAGCAGAAAGCATTAAAGCAAAATTAGAAGAAGTTGGAGCAACTGTAGAAGTAAAATAAGAATTACAAATTAAATTAAAATTAATATTTGACTTACACCAAAAGGTGTGATAATATAATATATTGCATAATAATGATTATAATAGGCGATATATATTTATCACGCCTTTTGTAGTTTTTGGTTTTTTATTTTTTAACACCAAAAGCCACAGGCTTTTGGTTATTTTAGTTTATTGAGGGGTGAAGATTTAATGGTACATCCTGTAACATTAGGTAAGCGGGAAAGAATGAGCTACTCGAGAATAAAAGAAGTGCTAGACTTACCCGACTTAATTGAGGTACAAAAATCTTCCTACAAGTGGTTCATTGAGGAAGGCTTAAGGGAGGTTTTTGATGACATCTCTCCAATTCAAGACTACACTGGAAATCTAATTTTAGAATTTGTCGACTATTACATTGACAGTGAAGTTAAATACGATGAAATGGAAGCGAGGGAAAGGGACGCAAATTACTCTGCAGCACTTAAAGTCAAGGTTAGATTAATAAACCGTGAAACTGGAGAGGTTAAAGAGCAGGAAGTATTTATGGGAGATATCCCGCTAATGACTGATAAGGGAACATTTATTATCAATGGGGCGGAAAGAGTAGTAGTTAGTCAATTAGTAAGATCTCCTGGGGTATATTTCGTAGAAAGCATCGATAAGTCAGGCGAAAAAGTGTATTCGTCAACGCTTATTCCCAACAGGGGAGCTTGGTTAGAATATGAAACTGATGCTAATAATGTAATTCATGTGAGAATTGACCGTACTAGGAAAGTTCCTATTACAACACTTTTAAGGGCATTAAAAGTTTCTTCTAATGCCGAAATCATAGACTTATTAGGAGAAACAGAAGAATTATTATTAACACTTGAAAAAGACGCAACGACCAACGAAGAAGAAGCACTACTGGAAATCTATAAGAGATTAAGACCGGGTGAACCACCT
>DAONLG010000105.1:0-4471 GCA_035406565.1 Soehngenia sp. | reverse complement strand
TGATATTATTAGATCCAATGCTTGCAACAGGATGTTCTGCCTCTGCTGCTATTGAGATTTTAAAAAATAGCGGTGCTTCAAGCATAAAATTAGTATGCTTGATAGCTGCACCTGAAGGTATTGAAGCAGTGCAAAAGGTTGCACCTGATGTCGATATATATTTAGCAGCTATTGATGAGAGATTAAATGAGCATGCATATATAGTGCCAGGTTTAGGAGATGCTGGCGATAGGCTCTTTGGAACAAAATAAATTAAAACAAGAATTATTTGGGAGAAAAGAAAATGAACATAACGATAATAGCTTTTTTTACTGCATTTACAATTTCACTTTTGTTAACTCCAGTCATGATAAAAGTTGCACCTAAAATAGGAGCTTTAGATATTCCGAAAGACAACCGAAGGATGCATAAAAAGCCAATGCCGCTATTAGGAGGAGTATCTTTATATATTGCCGTTATAGCAGGGATAATATTATTTGTTCCATTATCAATTGAAATGAAAGCAATTATTGTAGGAGCAACTGTGATGTTTTTAGCTGGTATCAAAGACGATTTAAAGGGAACTACTGCTAAAGAAAAGCTATTATATCAAATAATTGCAGCTTCAATTGTGATAAAATTTGGTGTGAGAATAGAATTTTTGACAAATCCTTTTTCTGCCAGTGGCGATATATTATATTTAGGTTGGCTAGGTATTCCTCTAACATTTTTTTGGATTGTTGGAATTACAAACACATTGAACCTGATAGATGGCTTAGATGGACTTGCAGCTGGAGTGTCATTTATATCGAGTCTATCTTTTGTAGTCGTAGCTATATTATATGGACATTTTGGAACCGCCACTCTAGCAAGTCTCATTGCAGGAGCAACATTAGGGTTTTTACCATATAATTTCAATCCAGCGAAAATATTCATGGGAGATACAGGTGCACTTTTTCTGGGATTTATTCTCTCTGTGATCTCGATTGAAGGGGTTATGAAGAGCGTAGCAACTATATCTTTTATCGTGCCAATAATAGTTTTAGGGCTTCCTATTTTTGATACAACTTTTGCAATTTTAAGAAGACTGTTAAATGGTCAGTCTATAATGGAAGCAGACAAGAAACACCTTCACCACAGGCTATTAGAACATGGGTATTCTCACAAAAAGACAGTTTTGATTCTTTACTTAATTTCAGCGATATTCAGCTTTTTTGCAATATTAGTTTCTAGAATAAATTCCAAAATTGCTCTTTTTGTAGCCATGGGTGTATTTATATGTGCTGTGCTCTTAGCATCAAGGATAGGACTATTCTCAACTGGCACACATAAGGAGGAAGACAAATGAAAATAATGACTGTATTTGGGACAAGACCTGAAGCTATAAAAATGGCACCTATAATTAAAGAACTCGAGAGGAGAAAAATAGATCAAGTTATTTGCGTGACTGCACAACATAGACAAATGCTAGATCAAGTGATCAATTTATTCAATATAAAACCTGATTACGACCTCAATATATTTAAGGAAGGGCAGACACTCACAGATATAACAATAAATGCCCTTAAGGGATTGGAAGATGTTGTAAAAAAAGAATTACCTGATATACTACTTATACAAGGCGATACAACTACTGTTTTTGCGGGAGCATTAGCAGCATTTTATCAGAAAATAAAAATTGGGCATGTAGAAGCAGGACTTAGAAGTTATAACTTATATTCACCTTATCCTGAAGAAGCAAATAGAAAATTAACGGGTGTACTAACAAATTTTCATTTTGCACCAACATCTTCAAATAGAGATAATTTGTTGAGAGAAGGGTATGACGAAAAAAACATATTCATAACAGGGAATACTGTCATAGATGCATTAAAATACACCATCAAAGATGACTATAAGTTTAAAGATGAAGTACTGAGAAAAATTGATTTTGATAATAAGAAAGTGATACTATTAACTAGTCATAGACGTGAAAACATCGGAGAGAAGATGGAGAATATATTTAGAGGAATTAAAAGAGCAGTTGAAGAAGTAGAGGATGCAGTTGTAGTATTTCCAGTACATTTAAATCCAAAAGTAAGAGAAATTGCTAACAGAGTATTTAAAGAAGATGATGATATACATCTAATAGAGCCATTAGAATACGAACCTTTTACAAATTTAATGGCAAGGAGTTTTATTGTAGTTACAGATTCGGGCGGGCTTCAAGAGGAAGCACCAGCACTAGGCAAACCAGTACTCGTAATAAGAGATGAAACAGAAAGACCTGAAGGGATAATTGCAGGCACAGCAAAACTAGTCGGCACAGAAGAAGAAAACGTATATCTAAATTTAAAAGAACTCCTTACTAATGAAGAGCAATACACTAAGATGGCAAAAGCTATAAACCCATACGGAGATGGGAAAGCTAGTGAGAGAATTGTAGACATACTATTAGAAAAACTATCTATATGATAAGTAATATAATTTAAATAATCATTAATTTTAAATTTGAAAATAACGATTTATATATAATATGGAGGAGATTTGTTTGGAGAAGATTATAGTTGAGAAAAGTCCGCCATTACATGGAAGAGTGAGAGTAAGTGGTGCAAAGAATGCTGCACTTCCTATTTTAGCAGCTTCATTGCTGGGAACTGAAGATATTATATTAGAAGATGTACCAAACTTAAAAGATGTCGAGATAATGTGCGAAGTATTGAAATCTTTAGGGAGCGAAGTTGCATATTTAGATGCAAATACCATTAAAATAAATTCAAAAAATCTAAACAACTATGAAACAAGATACGAACTCATGAACAAGATGAGGGCTTCTTTTTTAGTAATGGGACCGCTTTTAACCCGATTAGGGAAAACCAGAAACTCACTCCCCGGGGGATGTGCAATTGGAGCAAGGCCAATTGACTTGCACTTGAAAGGATTTAGGGCTTTAGGAGCAGAAGTAGTACAAAATGAGGATAATGTATTTGCATATTCTGATAGACTAACTGGGGATATGGTTTATCTAGACTTTCCATCGGTGGGAGCAACTGAAAATATAATGATGGCTGCAACTATGGCTCAAGGAGAAACAATCATAGATAATGCAGCAATGGAACCTGAAATAGTAGATCTATCTAATTTTCTAAACAAATTAGGTGCAGATATAAGAGGAGCAGGGACATCAACTATAAAAATCAGAGGAGTGAAGCATTTAGGTGGTGCAAAGCACTCTATAATTCCTGACAGAATCGAAGCTGGCACTTTGATGGTAGGAGCTGCAATAAGCAAAGGAGACGTTATTGTCGAAAATGTAATCACAAGTCATATGAAACCGGTATCCGCAAAATTGAGAGAATGTGGATGTACTGTAGAAGAAGGCATTGACAGCATTCGAGTAATAGGTAATGATCATTTAAAAGCTATTGATATAAAAACCATGCCATATCCAGGATTTCCAACAGACATGCAGGCTCAATTTATGGCACTCATGACAGTTTTAGAAGGAACTAGCACAGTGATTGAAACAGTCTTTGAAAATAGATTTATGCATGTAGAAGAACTTAAAAAAATGGGAGCAGACATCCAAGTTGAAGAAAGAGCTGCTACTATATTGGGGAAAGATAAATTGTTTGGAGCAGAGGTAAAAGCTACTGATTTAAGAGCTGGAGCAGCATTGGTTTTAGCTGGAATAATCGCAGAAGGTACGACAATAATCGATGAAATATATCATATAGATAGAGGATATGACAGAATAGAAGAGAAGTTTAGGAAACTAGGGGCAAATATATACAGGAAAGAATTCTGAAAAAATGGAGATGATTTTTAATGAGTGCACTTAGAGCTGATGTTGGCATTGACTTAGGTACTGCGTCTATTTTAGTGTATATAAAAGGCAAGGGGATAGTGTTAAGAGAACCGTCAGTAGTTGCAATCGACCAGTACACTAATGAATTTTTAGCAGTCGGAGAAGAAGCTAGGAGAATGATCGGCAGAACTCCAGGGAATATTGTTGCCATTAGACCATTAAAAGATGGGGTCATATCTGACTATGATATTACCCAAAGGATGTTAAAGTTTTTCATTAAAAAAGCCATTGGCAATATGTTTTTAAAACCTAGAATAATCATATGCGTACCAAGTGGAGTCACAGAGGTTGAAAAAAGAGCAGTGTTAGAAGCGAGTGCTGAAGCAGGTGCAAGCAAGACTTATTTAATCGAAGAACCAGTTGCAGCAGCCATTGGAGCAGGACTTGATATAACTCAACCAAGCGGAAATATGATAGTAGACATCGGTGGAGGGACTTCAGATGTAGCTGTAATATCTCTTGGTGGGATAGTTGAAAGCAAATCAATAAAGACAGCTGGAGACGAATGTGATGAAGCAATTGTCAAATATATCAGAAAGAAATACAATATGATGATAGGAGATATGACAGCTGAAGAATTGAAAAAGCAAATAGGCTGTGCATTTCCATATGATAAAGAGAAATTTGCAGAAGTAAAGGGGAGAA
>DAONLG010000104.1:0-4496 GCA_035406565.1 Soehngenia sp. | reverse complement strand
TCTATTTGCACCTACTGTCAATGAAATAGGAACTACAGTACAAATATGAACAACTGGTAATCCAGCTCTTTCAATTTCTTTTACCATCGTTGCACCGCAACGAGTACAGGTGCCTCAGGTGGAAGTTAGTATAACTGCGTCAACTCCATCAGCTACTAATTCTTTTGCAATCTCACTAGCATATTTTTTAGCATTTGCAACTGATGTTCCATTTCCTACTGTTGCATAGTAATATCTATGAAGTTTCCCAATCTTGCCTTCTTTTTCAAGATCTCTTAATACATCAACTGGTAAAACTCTATCAGCGTCTTCATTAGCATATACTGGATCATATCCACCATGTGCAGTTTGGAATGTATCCTCAGTTAAATCTGTTATTCCTTCAATATCATACTTACCGTATTTTGATGCAGAACTTGATTCTATATGATCTGGATTTCCTTTTGGAACGATACCCCCGGATGTTACAAGAGCAATTTTTGCTTTAGTAATATCTTTTATCGCTGGGCTTGGAGTTACTCTGTCGAAATCTGGCATTGGGTATTCAGTTTCGTATTTTTCACCATTTATCTTTTTGATTAACATCTCGACAGCTCTTTGTGAGCCTCTCTTATCAGCAAAATAGTTAACTCTTATTCCCCTCTTGATATATCCTTCTTCTTCAGGGGATCCTATCTTTTCACCTTTTGCTAATTTCAATGCAAATGGTACAATCTTTGATACTGCATCTCTCATCCCAACAGCACTGTCTTTTGTAGGGATGATATATATTGATTTTCTGTATAAATCTACTCCTGGGTTTTCTTCATACATTGCTGTTAAAGCTGGAATATTTAACTCATTTTGAACTGCTTCTGTTATAGCACCACAAGCTACCCCATATCTTCCTGCATTAAATGCTGGTCCAGCAATAAACAAATCAGGATTGTATTGTTTAACAAGCTCAAGCACTTTAGCTTTAGCTTCTTCTATGTTTTCATTAAAATAACTATCTCCACATATAACTGTAGCAACTATTTCAGCCTCATCTTTGAAACCAGCTTGTAATGCCATACCAGGTCCTACTACTCCTTCTCTGACCTCTGGTTTGAAATCAGCCTTCTCTTCTCCACCAATTCCTGCAAAGAATTGATTAAGATAGTGTACTATTCTTATTTTCCCCATTTGTTTCCCTCCTCTCCTAAATTTAGTTGGAGAATTAATATTTTGAATACTGCTCTCTCATACTTTTTACTTCTTCAATTATAGAGTCAACATCTAGAACCATTTCCATCATGCCGATTTGTTCATCATATACTTCTGGATCTACTGACTCTTTAAATTCTGGTTCTACTGCGTGATAAACTCTGAGTCCCAACGAGACTCCTGCCAATGGACCTGCATAAGTTGGATCACCAGCTGTTACTGTTTCTGCAGCTAATCCTGCTGCTTCAGCTTCAGCACCACCCAAAACAACTATTGTGTTTTCTGGGCCATATTTTTCAGCTAGTTCCTTTACTCTTTTTTGGTTTTCCAAGTCCATTGCTCCTGCAGCCGTTCAGACGAAGCATTCTGTTGCTGAGAATACTACTTCTGCAGGAGTGGTTTTTATACATTCTTCAATCGCTGGTCCAGGGATTCCATCCCTATCACCAATGATGATAACTTTTGAATTTTCATCAAAGATTGACATTTTCCCACTTCCTTTCATTGTTTTAAAACATTCAAATACTAATATGTTTTAGCAGTTAAATTGCTAAATCCTATTTCATTTGTAGCACCTGTTATCGCTTGAATTTCAACAGTAATAGAGCCATCTTCAGCCAAACTACCATCAAATCCACCAGCTATTATGTCAACATATTCTAATGAGCCAATGACCTTATCCATTGGAGGGAGTGTTATTACTTGGTTAGCATTTCCAGCTGTAACAACAGCATCCGCAGCTTTATCAGCATCTGCTAAAGACTGACTTGCCCCATCTCTGCCTGCATATTCATCTGTTATTATTACTGTTTTGATTCCTTTTGCTTCAATCTTCTTGCAATTCATTATCAAGTCAGTATCAGGATTACCAAATCCTTCTTGTGATATTATAACAGCATCTAATCCGAGATATTCAGCTAATTTTGCTGTCATGTTTGAAGATCTTTCTTTGTCAGCTAAATATACATTTTCGTTTGTAATTATAACACCTACAAAATTTAAGTCTTTGCCATGCACTTTTAGTAAATCCTCTATTACTGGATTGTTTAAGTGATGATAAGTTGTGTTTTTGTCGCATGCTGAAACGCAGTTTCCACTAACAATTGCTCCATCCATAACTTCTGTTGGATACATTATAGTAGGTATGATTTGTTTTGCATCTACACCATATACGTATGTGTCATGTAATAATCCTTGAGTCTGAAGCATTTGTACATATCCAACTCTTGGTAAATTTGGATATTTCTTCAATCCATCTGTAAACGTATCTACCTCATATACCTTAACTTCATCAGCAACGATATTTCTTGCTGTCTCGGCAAGATATTTAGCAGCTTTAAATCCTGCTAATCTAACAGCTTTCTCGTGTTCGTGTTGTTTTAACCCATCAACTGGATCACAAACTAACACTATGTTTATTAGCTTTGAGAAAGGAGTATAGTCAGCGCCAGGGCCTGACATGTCGACAATCCCTTCTTGGAATCCAACAATTTTGCCTGTCGTCATTACTGCACAACCTTTTAATACATTAGTCTTCCCAGAGCCAACCATATCTACCTTTGATAGAATCCCAGGGAATATTCCTCCAGGACCATCTACTTTTACCCTTGGTTCAATGACGTCTTTTACAGGTGTAATTCTTACTTTTTCTCCTGGTTTAGCAATATCAACTTCTACTTTCTTTAAATGTTCATCTTCCATTAATATGTCAATTAACTCTTGCTTATTTATTGAAAGAACACCTTCTTCAAGTTTAGTTGTATCGCTAAATTTTACATCTTTAATTAGGATATTACCTAATTCTAGACGCATTTACTTCACCTCCCTTAAATATTTCACATATATCCTAAACTCATATGAGTTAGAGGCTTAACAATATTTTTTTATTAATTCTTCAACGCTTTTTTCTGTTGCTTCGTCTCCTACAACTGAATCTATCCTCTCACCATTTTGATATATAGCAATTACTGGCAATCCTAAAACTTTTTGTCCTATTGCTACTCTTCTAGCTTTTGTAATATCCAATGATGTAAATTTAATTTTATCCCCATATTTTTCTTCTAAGCTATGAACAAATGGCATTAATGCTTTGCAAGGCTCACAAGATGGGCTCCAAAAATCTACTAATACTGTCCCTTCAGCTTTTAAAACTTCTTCTTCAAAATTATCTTTGTTTAGTTCAATCATTACTACTCCTCCTTTTATTCAAAAATATTTTCTTCTATATATTTTTCTGCTTGTGTAGCAGCTATTGCACCATCTGATGTTGCAGTTACAACTTGTCTTAGAGGTTTTACTCTATTATCTCCAGCTGCAAACACTCCAGGAATATTTGTTGCCATCTTATCGTCGGTTAATATATACCCTTTATCCATATTAATGATGCCTTCGAATAATTGTGTAGCAGGATCATATCCTATAAACACAAAAACCCCAAAAGTTCCATCATTTTCATCAGCAAATATTTCTTTTTCCTCACCTGTTTTAAGGTTTTTAACTACCATTGATTCTAGCAGTTCATCACCCCTTAACTCTGTGATAACGGTATCCCACATAAAGTGAAGTTTTTCATTTGCAAAAGCTTTTTCTTGTATAGATTTTGCTGCTCTTAATGAATCTCTTCTATGAATTATAGTAACTTTTCTAGCAAATTTTGTTAGATACATCGCTTCTTCAACTGCTGAATCTCCGCCACCTACTACAAATACTTCTAGATCTTCGAAAAATGCAGCATCACAAGTAGCGCAATATGAAACTCCTCTACCAGTTAACTCTTTTTCTCCTGGACAGCCAATTTTCTTAGGAGTTGCTCCAGTAGCAATTATAACTGTTTTAGCTTCGTAATCTGCTTTCTCACCTTTTAGCAATTTAATCTTTCCGGAAAAATCAACACTTTTAATCGTGTCAGATGTTCTTTTAGCACCAAAGCCTTCAGCTTGCTCTACCATTCTAGCTACTAATGAAGGACCTGTTGCATTTTCTATTGATCCAGGATAATTAGCCACTTCTTCAGTAGTGACAATTTGGCCACCAACTGCATCTTTCTCAATTATCAGAGTATTTAACCTCGCTCTAGCTGCATATAACCCTGCTGATAAACCTGCAGGACCTGCTCCAATTATTACAACATCATATAGCATAATTTAACCTCCTAATTTATATTTAAACCAAAAAACTACAAAAAAACAGAATAAATAGACTGCCTGCCTACTTACTCTGTTTATTGACCTGAGAGATTCTCTCTATAAGAGATTGCTCCTTCGGTGTAATGTCACTTTCCAGAGTTCTGTCATATTACGGTACTTTTGCCT
>DAONLG010000103.1:0-4553 GCA_035406565.1 Soehngenia sp. | reverse complement strand
AAATTATTCAAATAATTTTTCTGTATTTCTACCAGAGTTTCATAATTTTCGTAAGACAAATGTTCTAATGTTTCATTTCCTGATCTCAAAGGATCTGTATATCGCAGACTATCAGTGAAAACGCATATTTTATCAAGTATCAAATGGTTATTTGAAGCTATCTTTGTTTCAATTTTTGAATCTTTAATTGAATTTTCAATGGTGTATTCATTTTCTGATATAACTATATGTTTAACTATTGTCGCTTGTCTCAAATTAGTATAGTTTGTTTCCATGAGTAAATAACTCGTATCTAAGTTTTCACCTAAGTCTATAACTTTCATCAATTGTTTTTGCTCACTGCTAAGCCTAGGATCGTTGGGATTTGCGTATGTTCTAACATCCCCATCTAATACGCTTAATAGTTCGATTTCTCCATCATATGTTACTTCTATCCTATAAGCAACTACATTGTAATACACAAAAGAAGCCAATCTCCTAAACTTTAAATATGCCCTTTTATTAGATCTAGTAATGAATTCATATGATCTAACAGTTTCGCCATTATTATAATCTATATATCTATTATAGTTTTCATATTTTGTACTTACCAACTGCGCTGGTTCACCATCTAAAAAAACAATGCAAGTTTGCGTATCAGCTATTTTGGGTTGTTTATCATACTCCTTGGGAAATCCAACAGCACTTTCTGCGTGAATCATTTCGACTCTATCATAAAGACCATTAATATAGCTTCCTCTAATGCTGTCACCAGATGGATAGCCTTCTTCAAATGCACCTCTAATACCAACATATCCATTGCCGATCATAAATATACTCTCGTTCTTCAATTGAAAAGTTGGATCATAGTTGTTATCTTCATATTTAAACATATGTCATCACCTTCAATATGCTAATGATTTTTCTGTTTCAATATCAAAAAGATGTATCTTGTCTTTGTCAAATATTATTTTCACTTCATCGTCCATTTTTAATTTTGAAGTGTGTTGAGTTCTTAAAACGTATTGTCTACCATCAAGCTTAAAATAAATGTTTAAATCACTACCAAGTAATTCGGTAAATTCTACTACTACATTTTGCCCCTCTTCATCTTCCGAAATAAATATATCTTCAGGTCGTACACCAACAATAACTTTTGAATTTTCTTTAGAATTATTTTTAACTGCTTGTTTTAATCTTTCGGGCAATTCGTATTTTATGCCATAAGCATCCAAAGTTTTACCGTCTACTACCTTGCCTTCGAAAAAGTTCATTTGTGGAGCTCCTATAAATCCTGCTACAAATAGATTTGCTGGAGAATTGTAAATTACACGTGGATCATCTACTTGCTGTATTTCACCGTTATTCATCACACATATTCTTGTACCCATAGTCATCGCTTCAGTTTGGTCATGAGTTACATATATAAATGTGGTTTCCAAATCCTTATGCAACTTTATTAACTCAGTTCTCATTTGAACTCTTAGTTTTGCATCTAAATTTGATAATGGTTCATCCATTAAAAAAACTTGTGGTTTTCTAACTATAGCCCTACCTAATGCGACCCTTTGTCTTTGTCCACCTGATAATTGTTTTGGTTTTCTTTTTAATAGTTCCTTTATTCCAAGAATTTCCGATGCCCAATTTATTCTATCATTAATTTCTTTTTTTGGAGTTTTAGATAATTTTAATCCAAAAGCCATATTATCGTAAACACTCATGTGAGGATATAGCGCATAATTTTGAAATACCATAGCTATATTCCTATCCTTTGGAGAAACATCATTTACCATTTTGTCTCCAATATATATTTCTCCCTCTGTTATTTCTTCAAGTCCTGCAATCATTCTCAAAGTTGTAGTTTTCCCACATCCAGACGGCCCTACTAATACCATGAACTCCTTATCCTCAATTTCCAAATTAACATTCTTAACAGCATGGTATCCATTAGGATATTTTTTATTGACATTTATCAATTTTACATTTGCCATATATATCCTCTCCTATAAATCATTTAGAGCCGTTAAAGCTCCATATTTTTTGCAGATTTCCCCTGCGATATTAGTAGCAAAATATGCAATATTTTTGATCTCATCTTTATCCATCAATATTTCTTTTTTATTTTCGTGCTGAGATATCTTGTATAGAAATGATCCAATATATGCATCTCCAGCTCCAGTAGTATCAACAGCTTTAACTTTTTTTGCTTCAATATTCATTTCATAATCCTTATTAAAAACAATACTGCCATTTTTACCAAGTGTCAGAATAAATGTTGCATCATATTCTTTGCTTAAGAAATTAATTGACTCAGATATAGATTCATTTTGTGTCACAATTAATAGCTCTTCTTCATTAAGTTTAACTAAATCTGATTTCTCTATAAATGGCATTATATGTTTTCTAAATTTTTCTATATTTTTACCCCAAAAAAAGCTTCTAAAGTTAGGATCAAATGATATAAATTTATTATCCTTAAAACTTATTTCTAACAAGCTTAAGTAGCTATTATTTAACTCTCCATCCAAGAAAGCAGTTGCTGAACCAAAATGCACCATTCCGATTTTTTGCAATTCATTTCTACCAAATTGAGATATGTTTAAATCTCTGTCTGCTCCTCTATAAAAAATAAAATCTCTATCTCCGTTATCATCTATCGTTACAAACGAAATAGTAGTTGGAGTATGAACCCTTACTAGATAATTAGTAAATACATTATTTTTAATTAGAGCTTTCTCAATCTCATCGCCAAAACTGTCTCTACCTACGCTGCCAAGAATAAAAGTTTTCCCTCCAAGAGCCCCAACGACTTGTGAAACGTTTGCTGGAGCACCTCCAGGATTTAGTATAAATCTTTTTACCTCTGAAGATTTATCTTCTATAAAATCTATTAATAATTCGCCTATACAAAGAATACTGTCCATAATACACCTACTTTATATTTTTAGTACTTTCTCTAATGATAAGTTGATATTTCATTGATGTAGTAAATCTATTATCTTCGTCGTCTGGAATTATACGTTTATTCTCAATCATATCTATCATGATCCTTATAGCTAAATCACCTTGTTCTTCAAATGGCTGTCTTATTGTTGTAAGTGATGGATTGTACATTCTAGCTATATCAACATCATCAAATCCTACAAAAGAAATTTCATCAGGCACATTTATCCCATTTTCTATACAACATTTAATCGCTCCAATTGCAAGTAAATCAGAAGCACAGAAAATTGCTGTTGGCAGATGTCCTTTTTTTATAAATGACTCCATTGCAGAATAGCCATCATCAAATGTATACCATCCTTCTTTTACAAAATCCTCAGAATAATAACCATAACAGTTCAATTTATCCCTATAACCTAAAAACCTTTGTTTCCCTGAATGGTAATCCGAAAGCGGCCCTCGTATCATCCCAATTTTTTTATGCCCTATATCTATCAAGTATTGGACTGCATCTTGACTAGCTTTATAATTGTCAATTTTTATTGTGGGAATAGATGGTAGTGAACTATCTGATCCTATCATTATGATTGGTTTCTCAAATTCAACCAAAGTCTTATGAAATTCTTCACTTCCATGATCAGTAACTAATATAAGACCATCTACCCCTTTGTCTTTCATGATATTTATATGTTCTATCTTCATATCAATATCAAAGTCAGTTGCAGTAATTAATAAAGAATAATCTTTATTTCTAATATAAGATTCAGCCCCTGCAATAATTTTTGAGAATACTGGATTTGATAAATCTGGAAGTATAATCCCAATTAAATGCGATTTTTTCAATGATAAACTTCTCGCAACTGAATTTGGTCTAAAATTAGTTTCTTTTATAATTTCTAATACTTTTTTTCTAGTTTCTTCACTTACCGCATTTGAATCGTTTAATACTCTTGATACTGTTGCCTTTGATACACCTGCAGCCTCAGCGATCTCCTTAATAGTTAGCTTCATCATTTCACTCCTTTTCAACTACTTAATAGAGCCTGATACCATCCCTTTTATTATGTGTTTTTGTCCAAAAAGAAATCCTATTATTATTGGTGCTGCTGCCATTAGAGCGGCGGTCATAATTAAGTCCCATTTCTTGACAAAAGATCCTGCAAAAGCAGATATTGCCAGTGGGATGGTTTGCAATGGCTGCCCTATGCCTAATATTAAAGAAGGAAGTAGAAAATCGTTCCAGATCCAAATAGCATTTAGTATGCATATAGTGACAAAAATAGGCTTGAGTATTGGCATTATTATTGAGAAAAATATTCTCGGTTTGGAGCACCCATCTATTAAAGCAGCTTCTTCTAGCTCATATGGAATAGACTTTATGAAGCCATGAAACATGAAAACAGCTAAAGGAGCACCAAATCCAATATAGGCAAAAATCATTCCTTGATAAGATCTTAATAATTGAATATTTAAATTGTTACCTATTATTCTAAATAGTGATACCAATGGAAACATCACAACTTGAAAAGGTATAACTAATCCACTGATAAATATTAAAAATATAAAATTAGATACCTTAGTTTTTGTCCTAACAAGCACCCACGCAGCCATAGCTGAAAATATTGATATAA
>DAONLG010000102.1:0-4619 GCA_035406565.1 Soehngenia sp. | reverse complement strand
AACAGATAATAAATTTAGAGTTACAAAACTAGCTTCCACAGGTGGATTTCTAAAATCAGGAAATACCACGCTCCTTATTGGCTCGGAAGATGATAAAATAGATTTTTTAGAGGATATATTTAAAAAGAACACAGTTAAAGACAATCTAGAATCAGACAAAGGAGAAGTTAAAGTAGCTGCAAATTTATTTGTGATACCTGTTGAGGACTATAAAAAGTTTTAGTGGTGAGAGAATGAATTATGATGATATTGTCGGGCATAAAACAGAGGTAGAAAGCCTTCAAAGAGCTATTAAAAATGATCATATAAGCCATTTTTATCTCTTTGAAGGCGAAAAGGGAATTGGCAAAAAGACACTTGCAAAAGTCTTTGCGAAACATATATTGTGTAGGGACAAAAATGATGAGCCCTGTGGGGTTTGTAGTTCCTGTAGGAAATTTGAATCCAATTCACACCCTGATTATTTAGAGATTGTCCCAACAAATGGGATGATCAGAAAAAATGAGATTGAAAATTTGATTAAAGAAATTTCTTTTAGTCCATTTGAGTCAGAAAGAAAAATCATTTTAATTGATGATGCTGAAAAGATGAATAAGGAAAGTCAAAATGCACTTCTAAAGACTTTAGAAGAACCGCCACCTTACATAAATCTAATACTTGTAAGCTCCAACCCTAAACTGCTGTTAAATACAATACTATCTCGAGCTGAGAAAATTCATTTTAAATCTATCAATGCTAATGATATGGTAGAATATCTCATGAAAAAAGAGAATATTCCGCTAGAAAGGGCAAAGCTCATAACAGATTTCTCTCAAGGCTCTATCGGGAGAGCTTTTGAACTTATCAAATCCGATGAGTTTATTAAGTTAAGAGATGATGTGGTAAGCTTAGTGGATAATTGTATTTTTGGACGAGAATACATGGTATTTGAAATGGGCGAAAGATTTGCAAAGACAAAAGAAATAGCAAATGAGGTACTATTAATACTTCTTATACATTTGAGAGATGTTTATTTTTACAAAATCACCCAAGATGAGAGATTTTTGATAAACAAAGATAAAATAGAGTTTATTAAAAAACATTCGATTTTGGAATTTGAGAAAATAAATGATATAATAGAGAATATATATTATGCTAAAGAGAGCATTGATTTAAATGTAAATAGAGAGCTCTTGATTGAGACATTATTTTTCAACATACAGGAGGAGTATTGATGGTAAAAGTAGTTGGAGTGCGATTTAAAAAATCTGGCAAGATTTATTATTTCGATCCAGATGATTTAGATATAAAACAGAATGATTTTGTCATAGTTGAAACAGCTCGAGGGATAGAATTTGGACTAGCTGTGCTTGGTCCAAAGATGGTTGACGAGTCCGAAATAGTACCACCGCTAAAAAAAGTACTCAGAATTGCGACAGATGAGGATTTTGAAAAATACAGAGAAAACAGAAAAAAAGCGAAAGAAGCTTTGAAGATATGTGAAGAAAAATCAAAAGAACATGGACTAGATATGAAGTTGATCGATGCTGAATTCACTTTTGATGAAAATAAAGTTATATTTTACTTTACGGCTGATGGAAGAATAGATTTTAGAGAATTAGTTAAAGACTTAGCCTCTATTTTCAGGATGAGAATTGAGCTAAGGCAAATCGGCGTAAGAGATGAATCTAAGATGATAGGTGGACTAGGACCATGCGGACAACCTGTGTGCTGCTCTAGATTTTTATCCGAATTCACACCTGTTTCAATAAACATGGCAAAAGAGCAGAGCCTGTCTTTAAATCCTACAAAGATATCAGGTCTATGTGGAAGACTTATGTGCTGCTTAAAGTATGAAGAAGAAGCTTACAGAGATATTTTAAAATGTATGCCTGAAATCGGTCAAATCATAAAAACTGAACTAGGCGAAGGGGTAGTAGTTGACAGGCAAACTATACAGAGCAAAGTAAAGGCGAAAGTTAAATTAGAAGATGGCACTGAGGACTTACTGTATTTTCATTTAAATGAAATAGAGATAACTGATAAATTTGATCAAAGTTATAAGAAAACAGAAGAAAAAATAGATGAGGAAGTTAAATTATTAGAAGAATAATTTACTTTTAATTTTAATGTTTTTCTGTTAGAATATAGTCAAACAATAAAACATCTTGGAGGTGTAAAGAAATGGCATACAAAATTACTGAAGACTGCATTGCATGTGGAGCATGCGAACCAGAATGCCCAGAAGGAGCAATAAGCCCTGGCGACATCTATGTAATAGACCCAGCAAAATGCACTGACTGTGGGACTTGCGCTAGTGTTTGCCCTGTTGATGCACCACAACCAGAGTAGTACTTATTAAACTAAAAGACCCTTTTGGGTCTTTTTGTGTATAGGAGAGGAATATGGATTTAAAAAAAGATTTAAGAAATATACAATTAGATTATGTGCCGGGAACAGATTATAAGATATATCAAGATAGAGATAGTTTCTCATTTGGCGTCGACTCCATAATTCTTTCGAGCTTTGCAAAACCAAAAGGGGTAGTATTCGACTTAGGTACAGGAAATGGAATCATACCATTGAGGATTGTAAATAAAAGTGAAGTGGAAAAAATATACGGAGTAGAAATACAAAGAGAAGTTTATGAACTGGCAAAAAAGAGCATTGAGATTAACAACTTAACTGATAAAATAGAATTGATAAATGAAGATATCAATAATTTGCCGAGCTTATTTCCTAAATCCTGTGTAGACACCATAATCACTAACCCACCTTACATGAAATTGGGAAATGCTCTGATAAATGAGAGTAAAAACCACGCAATAGCAAGACACGAGATTTACATATCATTGGAAAAACTGATTGAGATCGCTAATTATTTATTGAAACCAAACGGAAAAATTTTTATGATCCACAGGCCAAATAGAATGGTAGATGTGATTTACTTTATGAGGCATTATAAACTCGAACCTAAGTGCTTGAGAATGATAAAACCCAAGCCTTCTCTTAGCCCAAATCTTTTCTTAGTAGAAGGGGTAAAAGGCGGCAATAGAGAATTGAAAGTATTAAATGAGTTATCAGTATATGATGAAGACGGGAAATACACAAAAGAATTATTAGAAATGTATAAATAGGAGATAAAAATGGCAGGAACACTATATATTTGTCCAACCCCCATTGGGAACTTAAAAGACATGACATTTAGAATTATAGACACTTTGAAAAAAGTCGACTTGATTGCGGCAGAGGATACTAGGCATTCTATAAAGCTGCTAAATCATTTTGAAATAAAAAAACCAATGACTAGTTACCATAAGTACAATATTGCACAAAAAAGTGACTATTTAATCAATAAATTAAAAGAGGGCTTAGACATTGCTCTCATTTCAGACGCAGGCATGCCCGGTATATCTGATCCCGGAGAAGAACTCATAAGACTAGCCATAAAGGAGAATATAGATGTAGTTGTACTACCCGGACCAAGTGCGTTTTTATTAGCTTTAGTAAAATCAGGATTGCCTACAAATAGATTTTGCTTTGAAGGGTTTTTACCATCAAAGAGCAATGATAGGAAGAAAAGACTCATGGAAATAAAAGAAGAACAAAGGACGATGGTTTTTTATGAAGCCCCGCATAGGATAATTGAGTTTTTAGAAGATATGAAAGAGATTTTCGGGGATAGGTCGATTTCTGTGTCAAGAGAGCTGACTAAGATGTATGAGGAAACACTAAGGGGCAAAATAAGTGAAATCCTTTCAGACATTAAGGGCAGAGAGTTAAAAGGGGAAATAGTAGTTGTTGCTGAAGGATATAAAAGTGAAGAGAAGGAAGTTAATATAAAGGCTGAATTAGAAAAGCTAAGAGAAAAGGGCATCTCAAACAAAAAAGCGGTTGAAATGGTAGCTAAAGAATTTAACTTGCCCAAAAATAGAGTATATAAAGAGAGTTTAGATAAATAAAAAAAAGCACTTATTTCTAAGTGCTTTAAGCCCTATTTCTTGGATAATTCTTTGATGCAATTTGGGCATACATTTTTGCCTCTATACTCGATGACATCCTTAGTTTCATTGCAGAAAACACAAGAAGGAGAGAACTTTCTTAAGATTATTTTGTCATCTTCTACAAATATTTCCAAAGGATCTTTGACATTTATGTCTAAAGTTCTTCTCAGCTCTATTGGAATTACAACTCTGCCGAGCTCATCAACTTTTCTAACTATGCCTGTTGATTTCATATTACCACCTCCTGTGGATTTACATAACTACTTACTATAAGATTAACATATTTGTAAAATAAAGTCAATGCTTTTTCATAATAAAATATTAAAGCGGGTGAAGATATGCTTTCCATAAATGATGAGTTAAAATCAAAGCTAACAGACTTAAATGGAGCGATTGCCAAAAAATATTCTCCAATATTTAGCAATAACTTTGACATGAAAATTTTTTTAGAGCAAAATATTGGCACAATAGTGAATTTAGAAAAACTCAGCGAAAAAGAGTTGTCTAAAATAAAAGAAAAAGGTGGATTAGTCGCAGTGGATGGCTCTACAAACAGAAAGGGGGGCAGTTTTCCTCACTACATAGAGTTATATCAAGGACTTGCTAAATCTACAAACCAAGATGTGGAAGATGTGT
>DAONLG010000101.1:0-4720 GCA_035406565.1 Soehngenia sp. | reverse complement strand
CAGTAGAGCAAAAAGCAGTAGTTGCGGTAAGTCAAGCTAGGGAAGCCTTACTTCATGGTTTAACATCTGTTGGAGAAATATCTAGATTTGGGATACATATAAGAAATATGATTGAAAAAGGAGTTATAGAAGGTCCTAGGGTGATAGCAACTGGCCTTGGTTTTTGTAGGACTGCAGGACATGGTGATAGCCATAGACTGCCATTAGAGTATAACAACATTTCTCATCCATGGGCAGAAAGAGTTGACGGTCCGTGGGAATTGAGAAAAGCTGTGAGAAAAAGGCTCAGAGAAAATCCCGATGCCATAAAGATCTGGTCTACTGGGGGTGGCATTTGGAAGTACGATGCGAAAGCATACACTCACTATACACTTGAAGAAATTCAGGCAGTAGTTGATGAATGTAAAATGGTTGAAATACCAGTATGGTCTCATGCAGAAGGATATGAAGGAGCGTTGTTTTCTGTTAAAGCTGGTGTAGATGTAATCATACATGGCCAAGAATTAAACGAAGAGTGCTTGCAGATAATGAAGGAAAAAGACATAACATTTTGCCCAACGCTTCAATTCTTCTATGAATGGTTTACTGTCTATGAACCTCCATATAGAAAGATACTGGATAATTACGAAGGAAATACTACAGCAGAAAAAGAGCTAAACCGCATCATTGACAATCTAAGAAATGCCAAAGAAAAGGGAATTAGGATAACTGTCGGCTCTGACTCATTTTGCTCGAGTTTAACACCATATGGAAAATATGCGATAACTGAAATGTATGCCCTGAAAAATGCTGGGTTTAGTGAAATGGAAGTAATAGTTGCTGCTACAAAAAATGGTGCAGAAATGCTAAGAATTGATGAGATAACAGGAACTCTAGAGGCTAATAAATTTGCAGATTTACTGGTCTTAGATAAAAATCCGTTAGAAGACATTAAAAACTTAAATTCTGACAATATGAATATGATAATGAAGGAAGGAAAATTTGTAAAAAGAAATTAGGCTAGGGAAATCCCTAGCCTTTTAAAATTCAATGCCATGTTCAAATATATCCTCATCTTCCAAGATGAGATTGTTGTATGCAGTTATGAAAGCCCTCCCTGTTATTTCAGGAATTATGCCTTTAAAATTTCCCACTTCGACTTCTCTTGTCACTTTTCCTCTTAGCTCACTCCCTAAAACACTCATAGATGTAATGCTCTCATCGATGTCTATTTCTTTTTTATGATGCATCAAGGCTAGTTTTGCTGATGTCCCAGTCCCGCAAGGGGATCTGTCAAATTGATCTTCTCCAAATACTACGATGTTTTTATACCCTTTCTTACTATCTTTTAGCGGCTCGTAAAACTCGACTAAATCCACCGTGTTGATATTGGGTAAAAGAGGATGAACTACCTCAAAGTGTTTATTGATGTAATCTCTTATTTTTATTCCTAAATCCCTGAATTTATATATATTTTCTTTATTTATTGCTAACCCAAAAACATTTGCAGGTACCATCGCAAAGAAATTTCCCCCAAAACATATGTCTACATTAAAACTTAAGAATTCATCTAAGTCTACTTCTAAATCAGTGGCGTATACAAACGATGCTACATTTAAAAAGCTTATTTCCTCGACTTTTTCACCATTTATTTTTGCATTTACATCTACAAGTCCTGCAGGTGTATCTATTTTAAAACTTGTGGTTGGAGATTGCTTTTTAATAAGCCCCATCTCTAAAGCAACTTTAGATGTTCCAATCGTACCATGACCACACATGTTTAAGTATCCGCCATTGTCCATGAATATGACACCTATTGAAGCTTCTTTATTAGTAGGTTCTGTGATTATCGAGCCAAACATATTGTCATGTCCTCTAGGCTCTCTCATTAAAAATTTTCTTAAATCATCTAGATTTTCGCTTAAGTACTTTCTCTTTTGTGCCATATCCTCCCCTAGTATCGGAGGAAATC
Organism: Soehngenia sp.; assembly: GCA_035406565.1. Classification (GTDB taxonomy): domain Bacteria; phylum Bacillota; class Clostridia; order Tissierellales; family Tissierellaceae; genus Soehngenia. The sequence continues at coordinate 2,769 of DAONLG010000101.1, read as the reverse complement.
CCCCCACTACGACTCTTGTAGGTTCACCTGCTGTGTGAGAATCAACTGTGAATATATTCCTTTTTAGCTCCATTTTATCGTCCTTTCTTAAACTTTCGCAATGTATTCATAATCCAATGGCACTATAGTCGTCGGAGTGGTTATCTCTACTAAAGCTTTTAATGTGTCTTTTAAAATTCCCATTTGCATCTTTACATTATTTGGTTCCCCAACATTTGCTCCCATTGGAACTCTAGGTGCCACTACTCTTGGTGCGCCATTTTGTTTAGCTACTGGTGGCAATGCTGCAATTAGTATTGTAGGTATGCCAATTTTTTCAATTTCTCTCTGCAAAATCACGGCAGAGCGATGGCAAGTACCTCACCCTGCAGTTAATACAACCGCATCTACTTTAATCTCCTTTAACTTTTCTGCAATTTCAGGTCCAGTAACATTTGTGAAAGCTTCAATGTCTCCTCCACCGCCCATAGTCCCAAAGTTCAGTTCAGAAACTTCTTTTATAAACCCTTCTTGAGCAAGTTCTTTAAGTCTGTCTATGGGGAACATACAGTTTATGTCTTTATTTACATCTGCATTGTCATATCCACCATGACTTACCATCAAGTCTTTTCCACTAGCTTCTCTTGGTATGACCCTGTAACTTGTATCTCCTGCTAAATTAAATCTTTTATCTGTTTTTAAATGCACTCCAGCGCCGGTAACTAAAGCTATTTTCATTTCGTTTAACGGTTTATTTACAGGTGCCCAGACTATTTCTGGCGTTATAGGGACGTATATTTCTGATTTTAAATTCTTTACCACTGTTAGTTTCATATCATAATCCCCCCATTTTTCTTTGATATAACTTCTGGGTAGCTCAACATAAAAGAGACTTCATCTCCTAATTTTATCTCTTCATCTGAGATGATCATCCTTCTCGAAAGAGTGAGTCTTCCTAATCTTCCATTCATCTCAATCACAACAGCCATGTCGGAAATATCTGTGATGACTCCAGTGAATAATCTTGGTTGTAAATCGTATTTAATTTCTTTCATAGTCATCTTCTCTTTCATAAATTTCTAATCTCTTTTTGCTTTTCTTTAAAATTGACTCATTAGGAGATAACTCTATTTTCTTGCCTGTGGCTTCTTCAATGAGTTTAATATTTGATAGTTTTACATCTTTAGTGTATTTTCTTTCAGCTGGGTTTATCTTCTCCCCTGCTATCTTTGCTTTTAGCATATATATCGCTCTAATTGAATCTTCTTTGGTTAAGCAGTTGTTTTCTAATATCTCATTTTCGATTCCCTGGCTGGATTTATTCAAATCTACTAATGCATCCATGTACTTATTTCCAACTACGAGTTGGCCTTGTACTCCCGCAAAAGTCATGCCCACTACCTCGATACCTCGTTTCCCAATTTGCTCTATGTGGCTTGCAAAATCGATATGATTATTTCCAAAGCCTTCAGTAGTCACTATGGCACCATCTACATTCATAGCTTCCACAGTATTTCCTAAAAGTTTTGACACATAGAATTTTTCACTGTTAATCTGAGGTGAGCCTACTAATATGACGGCATTTAAATCTAACTCCTCATCATTTAGCATTTCCAATACGAGCGGTTCCCTAAAGTAGTGTCTTGAAGTCTCTTTTGACGCCGGTCCAATGCAAGTTAATGCATGAATGCAGCCATCTAAGATTTGCAGTGGTGTAACCACAACTGGGACATTTCCTAAATCCACATTGGCTTTAGCACCGTCGATGCCAACAGGTTCATATGGCATAATCAAGTTGTCATGCATAGCACCTTGTCCCATTATTTCTTTTACGATGACAGCCTTTTTTCTTCCGCTTCTCCTCTTGTGTTCGAATGTTTCTTCTTTATACACTAAATCATCGCTAGCTTTTTTTAATGCAGCTCTTATCTCTTTAGTTATGACCTCAGTAGCTTTATGTGCTGCCAATGGTCCTGGCCTTTCCATGTTCTTTTCTTTCTCTATTACCACTTTTGTCTTTATGAGTATATCTCCAAAATCAGGCGACCCCGCTCTGTTAAACATTATATTTCTGTCCATTTCACCCTCAGATGATCCGAATTCAGAAATTTGAAAGCCTCTCTCATCAATGCCTGTTACAACCATGCACACTCCGTCTATTACCCTTGTTATCCCCTCACCAAGTTCTCCTTCTTCTTTCACAGCTATAGGCTGAACATCCATTATTGTATCGCTGTATTTTGAGTAATCTGCGCTAGTCACTATGTCTAAAGTGACATCTCTAATGAGTGGATCTGCTGATTTTGCTTCATCTATCAGCCCTTTTCTCAAAGTTAATCTGCTGCCTTCAATTTTAGTTTCTTCGCCAAGTACTACTTCATCAATTTTTATGTGTTTTCGAGTTAACCTAGCTAATATCTTTTCTAATTCAACCTTTTCACCTTGAGTTTTCTCTTCGTATTCAGTATAAAATGGCAATTCTTGTGCATTTTGATTCATTATAAACAGAGGAAACTCAAGTTCAATGTCTTTTCCTTCTCCGATTTTTATCTTAACACTCGGCATATTGCTCTGTAGATTTGCTGCTGTATCACTTGGTTTGTTTTCATTAGGAAGTTCTTTTTCTTCCTCTTTGTATGCTTCTATGTTTAAATCATTTTCTCTCTTTACTCCCTCAACATAACTTTCCGTCAAAGCTGTGAGTGCATCTGCAGTCTTTTTTAATTTCAAACCCAGCACTTCTCCAATTTTAAGGGCATTTTCGGGAATAGTAAGTAAATTTGAATCGAT
>DAONLG010000100.1:0-4763 GCA_035406565.1 Soehngenia sp. | reverse complement strand
AAAAAAAGTACTATTATATATAATATATCTTATTAAGAAGGTGACTTACATGCATTATATATTTAAATATGCTAAAAAATATAAAAAAGATTTTTCAATTGCCATTATTTTTCTAGTATTAGAAGCTTTAGTTGATTTAATATTACCCACTATGATGAGTTTTATCATAGATAATGGAGTAAAAAATAATGATTTAAATTATGTTTTAAAGCTTTCATTTTATATGCTTATCATAACCCTGTTAGGAGCTAGTTTTGCAGTGATCAGAAATGTAAAATCATCAATTGTATCTCAAAGCATCGGCAAGGACTTAAGAGAGGACTTATATGTAAAGATAAATAGACTAAGCGCTAGTAAAATTAGTTCTCTTACAGAAGCCTCCCTAATTACAAGACTTACAAACGATGTTAATCAAATACAAAACTTCGCTCATGGGCTAATGAGAGTTTTTGTCAAAGCGCCACTCTTGGGAATTGGCTCTGTGGTAATGGCTTTAGCTTTGGATAGAACTATTGGCCTAATAAGCCTATTGATTGTGCCTATAGTGATGATTGCTATCATCTTAAATTTAAAGCTATCCTATCCAATATTTTTAAAAATTCAAAAATCCCTAGATAAAGTAAACTCAAGGCTCAAAGAGTACCTCTCTGGAATAAGAGTTGTGAAAGCATTTAATAGATATGATTACGAAAGGCAAAGATTTGAAAGTGTAAATAATGATCTTAAAAGCGTATCTATAAGCGGCATGAGAAGGCTTGCCATATTTAGTCCGCTCGTGACTTTGCTTGTAAACTTAGGTATAGTAATAATCCTTTGGGTCGGTTCAGATTTAGTCGTAAATAACGATTTTGAGGTTGGGAAAATAGTTGCTGTGCTAAATTACATGACTCAACTCTTATTTAGCTTAGTTATGTCCACTAGAATAATCAACATGTACATTCGATCCAAAGCTTCATCTGATAGACTAGACGAAGTATTTAATGCTGAAGAGACTTTAAAAAGCCCAGAAAAACCTCTAAAAATAGAAAAAGATGAAATTTTACTTGAGTTTAAAAATGTTTATTTTAAATATTTTGAGAGTACAAACTATGTACTAGAAGACATCAATTTTAAATTAAAACCCAACACTACTCTAGCTATAATAGGTACAACAGGTTCTGGAAAATCAACAATAGTTAATTTGATATTGAGATTTTTTGACCCCAATAGCGGTGAAATCAAATTTTATGGTAAAAACATCAAAGATTTGGATTTAAAAAAATATCGAGAAAAAATAGCAGTAGTGCCGCAAAAAAATCTACTTTTTACTGGAACTATCTTAGATAATCTCCGCTGGGGAAATGAAAACGCTAGCTTTGAAGAAATAGTGAATTGTGCAAAAATTGCCATGGCAGATGACTTTATAAAAACTTTTAAAGATGGTTATGACACATACTTAGGGCAAGGTGGTGTAAACCTCTCAGGAGGTCAAAAGCAAAGGTTGTCCATAGCAAGAGCTTTAGTGAAAAATCCTGAACTGTTGATATTAGATGATGCTACATCGAGTGTGGATTTAATAACAGAAAGAAAGATAAAAGAGAAATTAAAAAACAACTTATCTACTACTACCATATTGATTGCCCAGAGGATAACATCAGTAATGGATGCAGAAAACATAATAGTATTAGACAATGGCAAAATCGAAGCTATAGGGACACATGATTATTTGTTAGATCATTCAGAAATATATAAATATATCTACATCTCTCAATTAGGAGAGGAGGTGGCTAACTTTGGAGCATAATGCAAAAAAAATGACGGGTATTCACGGCCCCCATTCAATAATACCTGTTGAAAAGCCAAAAGACAGCAGTTCAACCTTAAAAAGGCTGTTTTTTTACTTTCGAGAAGAAAAAAATAAAATATTAATAGCGTTCATTTTAGTTATACTGTCTACATTTTTAACGCTTTTAGTGCCATATTTTACAGGAAAAATAGTCGATGCATTGACCGTTTCAAAAGAGAATATAAATCTGGTAGAAGTTAGAAAACTCATATTATTTGTATTAACTTTTTATGTATTAAGTTCGCTGTTTATGTTTATGCAGGAGTTTCTCATCGCTGGGATATCACAAAGAGTGGTGTATAAAATAAGAAAAGATGTATTTGATAAGTTTCAAAAAATGCCTGTCATATTTTTTGACAGAACAACTCATGGCGAACTCATGAGCAGAGTAACAAATGACATCGATAATATTAACAACACCATATCTCAAACTATGATACAGTTCATGCAGACTCTCATAAGCACGATAGGGACAGTAATCATCATGTTTTATATAAATAAAATAATGACTCTAATTACACTTGCAACCGTACCTATTGTACTGTTAGTTACAAAGACAATAGCCAACAACACTAAAAAGTACTTTAAAACCCAGCAGCAATTCCTCGGCAGCCTCAACGGTCATATAGAAGAGTCTATAAGCGGAATAGATGTTGTCCGAATGTTTAACAAAGAAGATGACATGATTTTAAAGTTTAAAAAGTACAATGACGACTTAAAAGAAGTGGGTGTGAAAGCTCAAATCTGGTCTGGCTTTATAATGCCAATAATGAATGCAATAGGCAACTTGACATTTGTGATAATAGTATTATCTGGTTCATTGTTGGTTTTAAACAATGCAATAACCATAGGAGTAGTTACAAGCTTTATATTCTATTCTAAGCAATTTCAAAAGCCAATAAATGAATTAGCTTCAACATTTAATCAACTTCAATCTGGTATTGCAGGGGCAGAAAGAGTGTTTGAAATATTAGATGAAGAAGATGAAAGAGAAGATGAGCCTGATGCAATAGAAGCAAGAGATATCAAAGGAAAAGTCGAATTTAAGCATGTTTATTTTAATTACAGTGAAAACAAAGAAGTTTTAAAAGATGTGAGTTTTATGGTAGAGGCAGGGACAAATGTTGCTTTGGTTGGTCCTACGGGTGCAGGCAAAACTACAATTGTAAATCTCCTTACTAATTTTTATGAAGTGACTAGAGGTGAAATCTTAATAGATGATGTAAATATAAAAAAATACAAGAAAAATTCGCTGCGAAATATGTTTGGCGTAGTCCTACAAGACACTTACCTGTTCTCTGGAACTATAAAAGAAAATATAAGGTACGGAAAACTCGATGCTACAGACGAAGAAATAATTTTAGCATGTCAAATATCTAATGCAGATGAATTCATCAAGAGATTGCCAGATGGCTATAATACTTATATAGCTGAAGGCGGAAGCAATCTAAGTCAAGGTCAAAGACAACTTTTAGCGATTGCAAGAGCTGTGTTAAAAGATCCTTCGATACTCATACTAGATGAAGCTACATCAAATGTAGATACTAGAACTGAGCTGAAAATACAAGAAGCTATGATTAATTTGATGAAAAATAGAACGACCTTTATAATTGCTCACAGGCTATCAACTATAAGAGATGCAGATGTGATCATGATGATTGAAAATGGGAAGATAATCGAAAAAGGAACTCACGAAGAGTTGATAAAACTCAAAGGAGCTTACTTTAATCTCTATATGAGTCAATATTTAAATACTGCAGAATGAAATAAAAGGAAGAATGCTCTTCCTTTTATTTATTAGATATGTGTTTGATCATTTCAAACAATAGCTTATCTCTTCTTTTTATTGCCTCTTCGTCTCTTCCATTTGAATAGTCATAAAATCCTTTTTTTGTCTTAACCCCGAGATAGTTATTTTCTATTAACTCTTCTAACATTTTAGGAACTTCTTTTTCATCCCCCAAGTCTTTAAAAAGATAGCTTGAGATGTTGTAGAAAGTATCTAATCCCCCTAGATCCGCCGTCTCTAATGGTCCTATTATTGGATATCTAAAGCCTGGCCCATATTTCATAGCTTTATCAACATCTTCGACACTCGCAATCCCCTGTTCCACAATGTGCAAAGCTTCTCTAAAAGCTGCAAACTGAAGTCTATTGCCTATGAACCCAGGAACATCTCTATTTACTACTACAGCTTGTTTCCCTATAGTTTCAAGAAGGCTTTTTAAATCATTGACCATCTCATCACTGGTCTCTTCTCCTCTAATTAACTCTACTAATGGGATTATGTGAGCGGGATTCCAAAAATGCATTCCGATAAATCTAGATTTATCATTAATTTTAGATGATATTTGATTGATGCTAAGACCTGATGTATTTGTAGCAAAATAGGCATCTTTTTTAGCAATTTCTTCTAATTCTTTCCAAAAATCTTGTTTTATTTCGAGTTTTTCAACAATACATTCGATTATCAAGTCGCAATTTTTAAATTCATTCTTATCTGTAGAAAATTTGATCTTTGAAAAAATGTTTTCTACTTCATTTTCATTCATTAAGCCTTCTTCGATTAGGCTTTTATTAAATATATCGATTAAATTTCTAGACTTTGTCAAATACTCTTCTTTAATGTCATTTATGATCACAAATTTACCAAATCTTGCGAATATTTGAGCGATTCCTGAGCCCATAGTGCCAGCACCCGCTATACCTATTAAGTTGATATCTTTTAGCATCATAACTATCTCTCCATTCTTTAAATAAAAGGCTGCTTAAAGCAGCCTTTTATTATATTTCCATTTCTTTTAAGTCTTCAGCTATAATTAGTTCAGCTTCAGTACTGTTTTTAACATCTTCAATGGTGAATTCTGGGTTTATTTCCTTTAGTACAATCCCTTTTTCAGTAACTTCCATTACTCCCATCTCAGTGATTATCATATCA
>DAONLG010000099.1:0-4765 GCA_035406565.1 Soehngenia sp. | reverse complement strand
AATTTAAAGGGTACTGGAAAGATGTTGGTACAGTAAGAGCTATTGGGAAGCTAATATGGATTTATTAAATCCTGACAACACTTTAAACCTTTATGATAGAGATTGGAGAATATACACTAGGACAAGAAATCTCCCTCCTCAATATATTCACAAATCATCTAAAGTAATAAACTCTATGATAAACGAAGGGTGCTATATTGAAGGAACGGTTGAAAAGAGTGTGCTCTTCGGAGATGTAATAGTTGAAAAGGGAGCAGTCGTCAAAAATTCTGTAATATTGTCCAATTCGGTGATAAAAAAAGACGCAAAAGTTTACAATGCAGTGGTAATGGAGGATGTTACAGTCGAAAGCGGTAAAGAAATTGGGCTGGATGATGGTTTTAAGATTTACATGGTAACAAATGACAAGGTAGTAGCAGAATAAGGAGGGAGAAAAATGGTAAGAAGCCTTGGGATTATAAGCACTGCAAATATAGAGAACAACTTTGGAGTACTCTGCAAACACAGACCTGTTTATATGCTGCCTTATGGTGGCAGGTATAGACTGATAGACTTTAGCTTATCGAATATGGTCAACCACGGAATTCGAACGGTAGCGGTTTACACGGGTGAGAAAATCAGGTCTACTATGGATCACCTTGGTGATGGCAAACCATGGGATTTAAACAGGAGAATAAATGGGCTTTACATTGTACCTCCGATAACACAGGATTACACCATAAGCAGATATGGAGATATTCCACACTTTTTTAGTACTTTAGAGTTTATTGAACAAGTAAAAGAGAAGGTAATTTTAATAAATGAACCCAATATAATTGCAAAGGTGGATCTAGACGATGCGATGGAGCATTTTCTTGAAACCGACGCAGACATAACATTGTTTTATAAGAGAATACATGATCCATTAGGAAACTATATAAATTGTGAAAAGATAAGTATTTCTGAAGATGGAGATATGATAAATATAGGCTTAAATCTTGGAACGGAAATTGACTTTAACATGTATTTGAGAATGGGATACATCAAAAAAGAAGTGTTTGTAAAACTTGTAAAAGAGTCGATAGAAAAAGGAGACGCAGATTACATCCAAGAGGCGATCATAAAAAACAGACACAAATACAAGATAAACACCTACGAATTCAAAGGGCATGTGGAAAATATAAGAAATCTCAAAACCTATTATGACGCAAACATGAATTTGTTAAAGCGAAGCATCTCGAACGCGGTTTTTCAAGAAAATGGAGTTGTGCTTACAAAGTCAAAAGATGAACCTTCAACCATATACACCGATAGCGCTCAGGTACAAAATTCATTAATCGCAAATGGCTGCATAATTGAGGGGAAAGTTGAGAATTCAATAATATTTAGAGGTGTAAGAGTAGGTAAAAATGCAATCGTCAGAAACTCGGTTGTCATGCAAAAATCAGAGATTTTGGAAAACGCCTCTGTGGTAAATTCAATTTTAGACAAACAAGTCATAATCACAGAAGGGGTAAGGATAGCAGGCACTAGATCCATACCTTATGTAGTTGAGAAAAATCAGATAATTGGAAGGGATTGAAGCAGTATGAATATCGTATATGTATCCTCGGAGGCAGCGCCATTTATAAAGACTGGAGGTCTAGCTGATGTTGCAGGATCTTTGCCTAAAGCCATTAGAAAGAAAGGACAAAAAATATCATTGGTTATTCCATTGTATTCTCAAATTGATGCTAAATACAGAGAAAAAATGGTAAAGGTCAAACATTTCTATGTAGACTTGCAATGGAGACATGTTTACGCAGGCATCTTGAAATATGAGGATGATGAAGTTGATGTGTACTTTGTTGACAATGAATATTATTTTAAAAGAGATGGACTTTACGGACATTTTGACGATGGCGAGAGATTTACATTTTTCAACAAAGCGGTTTGCCAGATGTTAAAAGAGCTCAATTTAAAGCCGGACATAGTGCACGCAAATGATTGGCATACAGGATTACTTCCGCTTTATATCAAGGACTTTGCAAAGGGAGATCCATATTATAAAGATATAAAGACAGTTTTTACAATTCACAATTTAAAATACCAAGGCGTCTTTGACAAAGAAGTGCTTTCAATAGCGGGTTTAAGCTATGAGTATTTTAACATGGACGGGTTGGAGTTTTACGACAAAGTCAATTTTTTAAAAGCTGGGATAGTATATTGCGATGCTTTGACTACTGTATCAAAGACTTATGCAGAAGAAATAAGATATGATTTTTATGGAGAAAATCTCCAAGGTATAATCAGAAAACACGAAAATAAACTAGTCGGCATTGTCAATGGAATAGATTATGAAATTTACAATCCTGAAGCAGATAAGAACATACCTTTCAACTACTCGATAAACAATCTGGAAAACAAGAAGAAAGACAAATTAGAATTGCAGAAGCTATACAATTTGCCGCAAGACGAAAACATACCACTAATATCGGTTGTATCTAGACTTGTAAGCTCAAAGGGATTTGATCTTATAAGATATATATTGGAAGAACTATTGAAAGAAGAAATTCAGTTTGTGGTCTTGGGGACTGGTGATAGAGAGTATGAAGACATGTTTAAAATGTACGCGTGGAAATATGAAGCTAAACTGAGTGCGCATATATATTTCAATCAGAAGGAATCCCATTTAGTGTATGCAGGTTCAGATATATTTCTCATGCCATCGCTGTTTGAACCTTGTGGAATATCTCAGCTCATAGCCATGAGATACGGAACAATTCCGGTAGTAAGAGAAACAGGCGGCCTTAAGGATACTGTTATTCCATACAATAAATACACACAAGAAGGCACTGGCTTTAGTTTTGCAAATTACAATGCCCATGAGCTTCTATTTTCGATAAAAGAGGCACTGGGCTTGTATAAAGACAAGGATAAATGGAAGAATTTAGTCATACAAGCTATGAAAGCAAAACACGACTGGGAGAATTCGTCAATAGAATACATTAAATTATACGAATCTCTTTTAAACAATAGAAGGTGAATGGATGCAAAAAGATTTAAATGATATAAGACAAGATATACAAGACATTCTCTACCAACATCAAGCAACAGTGTTGGAAGAGGCATCGATTGGTGAAATATACAGAGCGACATGCTACTATTTGAGGCAGACTATAGGCAAAAATATTTACGACACAAAAAAGAAAATGGAAGATAAAAAGACAAATGTTTTTTTATCCCTTGAGTATTTGCCTGGAGATTTATTGTTTAAACACATCAACTATATGAATGTTTCAAAAGATATTCAAAGTGCATTATCTAAAGAAGTAATTAACCTCAAATCCCTATTAGAAGAAGATAAGAGCATAGAATTAGGGAAAAGCTACATGGGAATATACACAGATTCATTGATGGATAGTTTTGCTAATTTAAAAATAAATTGCATAGGCTATGGACTATTATACAGAGACGGATACTTTAAACAATTTGTAGATGAGAATGGTCAACACGAGCAGATTGACGATTGGTGGAGCAGAGGAAAAAACTGGCTTTATAAAAAAGAATTCAAATACTCTGTTGATATCTACGGACAGGTAGAAACTCAGTACAGAGATGGAAAATACAGATTTAATCAACTAGACACAAATAAATTAAATATCAGAAGTTATGACCTTCCATATATATCTAAAGACAGTGAATTTTATTTAAAGATAAGACTATTTGACGACTTAAATTATACAAACAAGCTATTGCCTAAGTCAACTACACAATTAGACAGAGAAAAAAAGCTGATTCAAAGGTATATTTTAGTATCGTCCAGTTTAAAAGATGCTATAAGAGAATACTTGAGCACAAATGAATACATTGGTGATTTTTCATCTCGATTTAGGGTGTTATTAGCAGATTCAAATTTACTCATAGCTTTACCTGAATTTATGAGGATATTGTTAGACGAATACGGATTAGAGTGGGATGAAGCTTGGGAGATAACACAAAACACTTTCACTTACATTAAATTAAAAGAAGACTATTTACAAGCCGAAGGAAATTTGTTGATGAAAGTACTTCCTAGGGTTTGGATGATTTTAGATGAAATTCACCATAGGTATATAAAAAAAATAACCACTGACAATCCTAATGGAGAAATAAAGCAAGAATCAATCCTCTGGGACGGAGAGGTGAGGCTTATAAACTTGGCAAAAGCTGCAAATACCAAGATAGATACTATAAACCCTATAATTGCTATATCTCACAGAAAATATCTCCAATTTGCAAACCCTGAACTCTTTGAATTTCTAAATGCTTCAATAAAAGACGATTTATCAAAAGATATCAATAAAATAGGAACAATTTTAAACTTTGCTGATGAGTCTAGTTTTATTGAAGAAATCGGAAAAATAAAGCAAAATCATAAATTTGAATTATCGAAAAAAATATTTGATTATTACCGAGTTAAGATTAATCCCTATGCACTTTTTGATGCTCACATAATTCAAATAGATGAAAAAAACAGGCAATTATTAGAAGTTATTTATATAATAAATGAATATTTAAGTTTAATGGAAAACCCAAATATAGATAAATTACCAAAAGTGTTCTTTATTGCAGGAAAAGCAGATTCAAATGACATGATCGGCAAACTGATAATAAAACTAATATACAAATTATCCTTAAAAATCAACAAGGATTTGACCATTAAAGATAAGTTGAAATTATTTTTTTTAGACGACTATGCCTTGAAAAGCATTGGCACTTTATACACGGGGATTGATCTAGCTCAGTCCCTTGCGACACCTACTAA
>DAONLG010000098.1:0-4908 GCA_035406565.1 Soehngenia sp. | reverse complement strand
ATGACAATCCTAGAGAAGTTGGAGCAGATAGAATAGTAAATGCAGTTGCTGCATACGAAAAATACGGTGGGCCAGTAATCATTGTAGATTTTGGTACAGCCAATACTTTTTGCTATGTTAACAAAGAAGGGGAATACCTAGGAGGGGTTATAACACCAGGGATTAATATATCTGCTGAAGCTTTATTTTTAAGGACAGCAAAGCTGCCTAAGGTAGAAATTACGAAACCTGAAAAAGTAATTGGTAAAAATACCATCACAAGCATTCAATCTGGTTTGATTTACGGCTTTGCCGGAATGATTGATTATATAATTGATAAAATGATTGAAGAAATGAATCAGTCAGCAGATGAAGTCATGGTAGTAGCAACAGGAGGATTTGCGAATTTAATCTCAGCAGAAACGAAGAAAATAAAAGTTGTCGATAAATATCTTACATTAGAAGGATTAAGGATTATATACGAGAGAAATAAGGTAAGTAACTAATAGTTACTTACCTTATTTGATAGGAGGTGAGGGTTTATTATTGGTAATGTAAATATTAAATCTAAAGCTGTATTAGCACCAATGGCAGGGTATACAGATTTAACTTTTAGAAAAATTGCCAAGAGATTAGGTGCGGGATTAGTAACAAGTGAAATGGTAAGTGCAAAGGGAATGTATTACAATGACAAAAAAACATTTGAATTGACAATGACTGATGAAACCGAAAGGCCATTTGCTATTCAAATTTTTGGATCTGATCCTGATATAATGGCTTATGTAGTTGAAACGAAGCTAAACACAAGAGATGATTTTGACATAGTTGACATTAATATGGGCTGCCCTGCCCCTAAAATTGTTAAGAACAATGAGGGCAGTGCATTGATGAATGATCTAAAATTGAGCTATAATATTGTAAAAAAAATAGTAGATACTTCCAACAAACCAGTTACAGTCAAAATAAGAATGGGATGGGATAAAGACAATATTAATGGTGTAGATTTTGCAAAAATGTTAGAGCAAGCAGGTGCTAGTGCAGTTACTGTGCATGCTAGGACTAGAGAGATGTTTTATTCAGGAAAAGCAGACATAGATTTCATAAAAAAAGTTAAAGAGAGCATTTCAATTCCAGTAATAGGAAATGGTGACATATCAAAAGCAGAAGATGCTATATCACTATTGGAAAGAACAAATTGTGACTATGTTGCAGTAGGAAGAGCTGCGATAGGCAATCCATGGATATTTTTAAATATTAATGAAGCATTATCCCAAAAAGAAATTACGAAGCCAACACCAGAAATGATAATAAATATGGTTGTTTTTCATCTGAATGAGTTGTGCAACATAAAGGGAGAAAAAATTGGTGTCAAAGAGATGCGAAAGCATATACATGGATACATCAAGGGATTACCAAATTCAAAGAATGTAAGAGATCAAATAAATACCATCAACTCAAAGGCAGAAATAGTATCAGTTTTGTATGATTATTTAGACAAACTAAAATCCTATGATAAATAAGATTGTTTATAGCTTGACAACTAATTTATGCTTGATTATAATAGTTTGCATACAAAGTTAGAAATATTCAGATAGAAATTTGACTAATATTGACAATAAATGTATTAATTAAATCAAAGGAGAGAGTTTAATGACCGAAAAGGAAGTATTTCTGACCCCAGAAGGATTAGAAAAATTGGAAATGGAATTAGAAGAAGCTAAGGTAGTTAAGAGAAAAGAAATAGCAGATCGTATAAAACAAGCTCTTGCTTTTGGAGACATAAGTGAAAATGCCGAATATGACCAAGCTAAAAATGAGCAAGCAAAATTAGAAGAGAGAATAGCAAAACTTGAGGCGATGCTCAGAAATGCAGTAATTATAGATGATGACGAAATATCTACTGATGTAGTGTCAATAGGGTCTAGGGTTACTGTTTTAGACATAGAATTCAATGAAGAAATAGAATATACAATAGTTGGATCAGCAGAAGCTGATCCATTTGAAGGAAAAATTTCAAATGAATCTCCTATGGGAAAAGCGTTATTAGGTAGAAAAGTTGGAGATACTGTGAGTGTTCAAGCACCTGATGGGACAATCAAATATAAAATAAAAGCAATAATGAGATAATTCTATCTTTATTATAACAAGGGGGCCTTAAATTGGATAATAATGAGCAAAATTTGAATGAAATGTTAAAAATCAGAAGAGAAAAATTAACTAAACTCATGGAAAGTGGTAAGAACCCTTATTTAATTGAAAAATACAATTACACTCATCATAGTGACGAGATAAAAGACAATTATGATGAGCTGGAAGGGGAAAGAGTAAGTGTAGCTGGGAGATTGATGTCTAGAAGAGGTCATGGGAAAGTTACATTCTTTGACTTGCAAGATAGCAACGGAAGAATACAACTTTTTGCCAAAAAAGATGTACTTGGTGAAGAAGGATATCAAGATTTAGAATTCCTTGACATAGGAGATATAGTTGGAGCAGAAGGAATTGTATTTAAAACCCAAACAGGAGAAGTTTCAATAAGAACTGAAAAGATAACTTTACTGTCTAAATCACTTCAAATTCTACCTGAAAAATTCCATGGGCTAAAAGACCAAGAACTCAGATATAGACAAAGATATGTAGATCTTATAGTAAATCCTGAAGTTAAAGACACTTTCATACTTAGAAGTAAAATAATCAAAGCCGTAAAAGAATTTTTGGACAATAGAGGATTTTTAGAAGTAGAAACTCCTATACTCAGCACAATTGCTGGGGGAGCTAATGCAAGGCCATTTGTAACTCATCACAATGCCTTGGACATAGACATGTACTTAAGGATAGCAAATGAACTATATTTAAAGAGGCTAATAGTCGGCGGATTTGAAAAAGTATATGAAATGGGGAAAATGTTTAGAAATGAAGGAATGGACCAAAGACATAATCCCGAATTTACCAGTATAGAATTTTATCAAGCATATGCAGATTATGAAGATATGATTAAACTTACTGAAGAGTTATTTTCATATGTAGCTATGAAGACATTGGGAACAACTGTAATAAATTATCAAGGCACAGAAATAGATCTAACTCCTCCTTGGAACAGGATGGATATGGCTGAAGCAGTAAAGAAGTACACAGGTGTTGACTTTAGTGTAATCGATACTGATGAAGAAGCAAGAAAAGTCGCTAGAGAAAAAGGACTAGAAGTAGATGATAAAATGACCAGAGGAATGATTATATCTGAGATGTTCGAAGAATTTGTCGAGCAGCATCTAGTTCAACCTACATTTATAACAGGTCACCCTGTAGATATATCACCATTAGCTAAGAGAAACCCTAAGGATCCAAGAATAACAAACAGATTTGAAGCATTCATAAACACTTGGGAGATTGCAAATGCATTCTCTGAGTTAAATGACCCTATAGATCAAAGAGAAAGATTCGAAGAACAAGTAAGACAGAAAGAATCTGGAGATGATGAAGCGCATCCAATGGATACCGATTTTATAAATGCAATTGAAGTGGGATTGCCTCCGACAGGTGGAGAAGGTATCGGAATAGATAGAATGATAATGCTGTTGACAAATCAAGCAAGTATAAGGGATGTAATACTATTCCCAACTATGAAACCATTAGAAGATTAAATTTATATTGCGGCTATTTAGCCGCAATATTTTATAGGTGAGAAAAATGAAAATACTTCATATTTTAGCTCAATTTCCTGGGGAAACAGGAAGTGGAATTTATGTAAATGCCCTTATCAATGAAGGGAAGAAGAGAAATCATCAACAAGGACTTATAGCTGCAATACAAGATGGATTAACATATGAAAATGATTCATTAGAGTATTTGAACTTAGTTAGATTTAATACTGAAGAAATCCCATTTAATATAGTTGGCATGAGTGATATAATGCCATATCCAAGCACTAAGTATAAAGAATTAAATAAAAAAATGCTATCTACTTGGATGAACGCTTTTGAAAAATCCATAATTGATGCATTAAATAATTTCAATCCAGATGTAATAATATCACATCATCTTTGGATTTTAACATCACTAGTATGTAGATTAAACTCAAACAAAAAAGTCATAGGCATATGCCATGGCACTGATCTTAGGCAGATGCATTTGAATCCTGAGTACAGGGAATTTGTCGTTTCGGGGTGTCGAAAATTAGATTTTGTACTAACTCTTTCTAGCCAACAAAAATTTGAAGTTCATGATATATACAATATCCCAAAAGAAAACATTGAAGTAATAGGAGCGGGATATAATAGTGAATATTTTTACCCTCCTGATGTGCATCCATCTCTTGAATCTATAAAAATAATTTATGCAGGAAAATTGAGTAACAGCAAAGGTGTACCATATCTCATAACAGCTTTTAGGAATTTGAAAGATAAATATAATATAGAACTCTCGCTAGCTGGAAATGGAACAGGCGAAGAAAAAGAAAAGATATTGAAAATGGCTAATGAAAATGGAGTTAATTATCTTGGGAATCTAAGCCAAAAAGAATTAGCGGAAGTTTTTAGAAAATCTCATATATTTGTACTACCATCATTTTATGAAGGATTGGGTTTAGTTACAATAGAGGCTTTAGCTTGTGGACTTCGTGCAGTAGTTACAAATCACTCTGGCATAAAAGAGTATCTAGGTGAAAAAATAAATAAAAGTGGAGTGATTGAATACGTAGATCTACCACCAATGTCAAGCATAGATGTCATCTCAAAAGAAGGAGAAACTATTTTTATTAAATCACTTGAAAATGGTATAGAAAATATGATTAAGAAAATATTAAAAGGGTATAATAATTCTACCGCAATAGATGTTGAATTGAAACAACTGTCGTGGGAACGTTTATTTAATAAGTTTGAAAAGATTTTACAAAAACTTTAAAAAAATTTAAAAAAGGTATTGACACAAGACATT
>DAONLG010000097.1:0-5100 GCA_035406565.1 Soehngenia sp. | reverse complement strand
GGTCCAATAATGGGTTCTAAAAAATTGAAGGCTATAGCAGTAAGAGGAACTAAAGATATCCCTGTAGCTCACCCAGATAAAGTACTAGAAATTAATAAAAAAGTAACCGAGGCTATGAAAGACAATCAAATGGCACAGGCATTTGGAACTTATGGGACTGGCGTAGGCACTCCTGCTTCAGCTTTAAATGGGGATTCTCCTGTTAAAAACTGGGCTGGTGTAGGTGTAATTGACTTTGGCGAAGAAAAAGCAGAAAAAATGGGTTCAATTGCACTTGACCGATACAAGACAAAAAAATACAACTGTTCAAGTTGTCCACTTGGCTGTGGGGCAGAGTATGAAGTAAATGATGGACGATGGCCATTAGGAAAAACTGAAAGACCTGAATATGAAACAGCTGCTGCATTCGGAAGCACTCTATTGTGTGGAGAACCTGATGCAATGCTAAAATGCAATGAAATCTGCAACACTTATGGTTTTGACACGATTTCAGCTGGTATGACTATCGCATGGGCTATGGAATGCTATGAAAGGGGTATATTGTCAAAAGAAGAACTAGATGGCATTGAATTGACATGGGGAAATGGAGAGGCAATTGTAAAAATAATGCAAAAGATGGCTGATGGCGAAGGCTGTGGTGCAATATTATCCCATGGTTCTCAATATGCAGCAAATTACTGGAATAAGGGCAAAGAATACCTGCAAACTGCTTCTGGAATAGAGCTGCCAATGCATGACCCAAGACACTCCCCGGGTTTAGCTAGGACCTATAAATACGACCCAACTCCAGGTAGACACGTAAAAGGCGGCATAGGTGGAGTTCAAATGCTAGAACCTATCAAAGAAGAAAACTACATCTTCGATGGTACTGGGCCAATGGATTTAGGTATGACACTATTTACAGAGGTTTTAAATGCATCGAGCATGTGCTATTTTTCTACGCTTAGTGCACCATCCGAAACAGTTTATGAGTATATATCTGCAACTACAGGAATGAATTTCGATCAAGAAACCGCCATGAACACAGGTCTTAGAATATTTATGATCAGATATGCATTTAACCTTAGAGAGGGAATCAAACCAAAAGATATGACTCTTACTAAAAGAGCTATTGGAGAACCTCCATTGGAGGCTGGACCATTAAAAGGGTATAGGGTTGATGTGGAAAAATTAGGCCGCAATTTCTTTAAAGAAGCAGGCATTGATTTTGATACTGGTTTGCCAGATAAAGCTGTCTTAAAAAGACTTGGATATTTAGATGAAGTGATAAAAGATATTTACGGAGAAGATAAATAAATGATTGTAAAACTAAAATACATGGGTGTCATTCACGATAAAATGCCTGATGTATTGGATTTAGAAGAAGGCACAACCCTTAAAACTCTAAAGTCAAATTTACTAGATATATGTGATGATAGACTAAAGCCGATCATATCAAATGCCTCATTCATCGTGAACAATATGAGTGCAAGTGATGATACAATCTTAAACGATAATGACCAAGTGTTAGTGTTGACTCCTTTGGGTGGTGGTTAAAAATAATATAAGCTCATCTTTTGATGAGCTTATATTATAATCTAGATAGGGGTGTTATTATGAAAAGATACCTTAGAAATATGGATATGCTTTCACCAAAAGAAAATGAAAGCTTAAAAAAACACAAAGTCTGTGTAGTTGGCTGCGGTGGGTTAGGCGGCTATGTGATAGAAATGTTAGCTCGCCTTGGAATTGGTTGTATAACCGCAATCGATGGAGATGTCTTTGAAGAAACAAATCTAAATAGGCAGCTTTTTTCAAGCGTTAATAACTTAGGTCAAAATAAAGCTCTGGCAGCAAAATTAAGGGTAAATCAAATCAATCCAGATGTCATTGTTAATAGTGTTGATGATTATATTTCAGAAGAAAATTATGCTGATATTTTAAAAGGAGCTGATGTGATTGTCGATGCAGTAGATGACATAAATACGAGATTTTTGCTTCAACGTTTTGCAGCGGATCTTAACATCCCTTTAGTGCATGGAGCTATCTCAGGGTGGTTTGGTCAAGTTTCGACAATCATGCCAAATGACAACACACTTAATCTCATATATAAAACTGATGAGAATTTAGAAAATAGTTTAGGTAATCCCTCTTTCACACCTGCTTTAGTCGCAGCAGTGGAAGTAAGTGAAGTGTTGAAAATATTGATTGAAAGAGGAGAGACCCTTAGATACAAGCTCCTCTTAATCGACACTTACACTCAAAATTATACTGTGATTAAGCTGAAAGATAAATAAATTTAATAAATTATATTGTCAAAGTTTGTGTAGACATTTAATCTTTTCCCTCTTACAAACCCTACTAATGTGATGTTCAAAGCTTTAGCTAGTTCTATTGAATAAGATGTCGGAGCAGAGTGGGATGCTACAATAGGAATAGCTCTTTTTGATATCTTTGAGATTAGTTCATGAGAGATCCTCCCAGATGTAAGAAGAATTTTGTCACTGTAACTAACTTTCTTAATGTCAGCTTTGCCAAGCACTTTATCTATAGCGTTGTGTCTTCCAATATCTTCATAAAAGTACAATATTTCTTTAACATTGGCTAACCCGGCAGAATGAACCCCACCTGTTTCTATAAACAGCTTAGAACTCTTGTTGAATTTTTCCATAAGTAGAAATAAGTCAGCAGCTTTGATTGAAAAATCATTTGTAATTTTTTTGCTTTTTATAGAATCAATTACATTGTAAAATATAGGTGCATTCCCACAGCCTGAGCTAATCAATCTCTTGTTTAGCAATGACTGTTTTAGAGAATTTTCTTCAAAAGTAATTACCCTTGCTTCAAGGGTTGTTTCATATATCTTTATGTCTTTTATCTCTTCAATAGCATCTATTATCCCTTCAGAAATCAAAAATCCAATTGTCAATTCGTAGAACGAGTCTGGACTGATCATCAATGTGGCAATTTCTGCGTCATTGACAAAAATAGTAAATGGTTTTTCTACTGCAACAAAATCATTCTCCTCTGAGGTGTTTTTATCCTTGATCTTAATTATTTTGACCTCTTTTTTTGTAGATAAATCATCATACTCTTGATTTCTCATATTTTTCTAAATCCTCTTTTGTATTTAAATTTAAGAACATACTCCAATCAGGGCTCATTTTTAAAGCTTTTTTATAGGGTATATATGTGGTGTCCACTGTTTCAAGCAGAGTTTTTATATCCCTTTTATTTCCTTTAAGATACAATTCAATTGGCTCTATCAAATCTCTAGAATAAAACCCATTAAAAGGTTCTATGCCTATTCGAGCTTGTGTGACTACCGCATCAGTGTTGTTTTTCTTCAATAAAGCCATCATGTATCGAATGTAATCTAAATTTACTATCGGCATATCACAAGCTATCAGATATGCGTATTTTGATTTGGATTCTTTTAATCCAATGTGTATGCCAGAAAGCGGGCCTTTATCTTTTATTTCATCAAGTACCAGCCTATTTTTTTCATTTTTTATTTTTTTATCTTCATACTCATTTGGCTTATTTGTTACAATTATAAAATCCTTAAATAAAGGGGATAGTTTTTCTATGAGCAGTTCGACATTCGATTTATCTCCCAATTTTAAAAACTGCTTATCAAACCCCATTCTCATGCTCTTTCCACCAGCTAAAATTATCGCACTCCCAAATGAATTAACACTATTCTCTAGCACATTCACTCGCCCTTCCTGTCAAGATCTCCAGTCCATGTGGCAAAGCTTCTAAGATGATTTCTAGTGATTCATTGACAGCTTTTGGACTTCCCGGCAGATTTATGATCAATGTGTCATTTCTAATGCCGCTCACAGCCCTAGAAAGCATAGCATGAGAAGTCTTTTCAAGACTTTTATTTAAAATAGCGTAACTTATCCCCATAGCTAACCTATCCACCACTTCTAAAGTGGCTTCTGGTGTTACATCTCTTTTGCTAAATCCAGTGCCGCCTGTAGTTAAAATCAAATCGGCTTTTAGCTCATCTGTCATGTATATGAGTTCATTTTTTATCTTTTCTTTGTCGTCTTCCACAATCGTTGTTCTTATTATTTCATAACCATTTTCTTCCATGATTTCTTTTATTATTTTACCTGATAAGTCTTCTCTCATACCTTTTGAGCCTTTATCACTTGCTGTCAAAACTCCTACTTTAAACATGCTACTCCTCCTCATCTAACTTTTCGATGCTCACCGCAGATACTTTTAGCTCTGGTATCTTCGCTATCTCATCTACAAAAGTATTTGTCAAGTAATTAGCTTGTCCATCTGTAAAATGAAATGGCATAAACACAACATCTCTGTCTATCGTATCCACTACTTTTGCCCTTGTTATGATTTCGCCCCTTCTCGACTTAACCTTTACTTTATCGCCATTTTCTATGGACAATCTGTTAGCAGTTTCATCGTTTATTTCTATATATGAACTATTTGCTATCTCATTAAGTCCTTTTTCTCGCCCTGTCATTGTCCTAGTGTGATAATGATAGAGAATCCTCCCTGTAGTCAATATAAATGGATATTCATCATCTGGAGTTTCTCTGCTTTTTACATATTCAACAGGCATAAATAAACCCTTGCCTCTAGAAATTTTATCTTTGTGTAAAAATTTTGTCCCCTTGTCATCTTTATCTTTACACGGCCATTGTATGCCGTTATCGTCTATTTTTTCATAGTTTATACCACTGTATTGAGGTGTTAGAGCGCTTATCTCCTCCATTATTTCTTGAGGGTGGGTATATTTCTTGTCATAACCTAGAGTATTCATTATTTCCATGATAATCTGCCAATCTGGTTTCGCAAGTCCAT
This sequence comes from Soehngenia sp., assembly GCA_035406565.1. Lineage (GTDB taxonomy): Bacteria > Bacillota > Clostridia > Tissierellales > Tissierellaceae > Soehngenia. The sequence continues at coordinate 282 of DAONLG010000097.1, read as the reverse complement.
TTTCTTTTACTGCTTTTCTAACTCTTTGAACTCTCCTCTCAGTATTAGTAAAAGTGCCATCTTTTTGGGCAAATGATTAGTAAAAGTGCCATCTTTTTGGGCAAATGAAACTGCTGGAAGCACTAAGTCTGCATATTCACAAGTTTCAGTGAGAAATATGTCTTGAACGATCAAAAAATCGACTTTTTTTAGCGCACTTATAACATGATTTGTATCAGGGTCAGATATAGCCGGATTTTCTCCCATGATGTATAAAAACTTTATTTTCTCTTCTTCAATGAG
>DAONLG010000096.1:0-5140 GCA_035406565.1 Soehngenia sp. | reverse complement strand
TGCTATAGCACTGGCAATCTTGCCTCCATTGATTATTGAGGGAGCGGTGTTTCAAGATTGGATTTACAGGGCATTGGTCTTCTTAGTTGTATCATGTCCTTGTGCATTGGTAATATCAGTACCTCTTAGTTTTTTTGCTGGCATAGGTAGAGCTTCCAAAAATGGAATTCTGGTAAAAGGAGGAAATTATTTAGAAGCGTTAAATTTCGTTGATACTATTGTATTTGATAAAACAGGGACACTTACAGAAGGCACTTTCAAAGTCGCTTCATGTTCGACGGTTGGGAATTACTCAATAGATGAAATACTATATTTTGCAGCTCATGCAGAATACAATTCAAATCACCCAATAGCAAAGTCGATTATTGAATACTATAATAAAGATATAAATTTATCATCTATCACAGAATTTAAAGAATATGCCGGAAATGGAATTGAGGCTATTATAAACGAAAGAAAAATATTATTAGGTAAAGTTGATTTTCTAAGGTCAAAAGGAATAATAATAGATGAAAAGTATCAAAATGACAACAGTATATATATAGCTATTGATGGCAAGTTTGAAGGATATATTGTCATAGAAGATAAATTAAAAGATGATGCAAAATACACAATTGATATGTTGAAAAATAACAACATTAAAAATATAATAATGCTTACCGGCGATAATGAAAAAGAAGCCATTAAAATAGCTAAATACCTTGGGATTAATTCATATTATGCTGAATTGTTACCTGAAGACAAGGTTGAAATTGTCGAGAAATTGATGAGTGAAAAATCCAACAAAAAATCTAAATTAGTTTTTATTGGTGATGGTATAAATGATGCCCCAGTTTTAGCAATATCAGACATAGGAATTGCAATGGGTGGATTAGGCTCTGATGCAGCTATAGAAGCATCAGATATTGTACTAATGACTGATGAATTAAAAAAAATAATTGAATTATTTCAAATATCGCGAAAGACGAAAAAAATAGTCTATGAGAATATTTATTTAGCCCTCTTTATAAAATTCTTAGTCTTAATATTAGGTGCTTTAGGCATTGCCACAATGTGGCATGCAGTATTTGCTGATGTAGGAGTTACTATTTTAGCAGTCATTAACTCAATGAGATTATTACAAAATAAATGATGCCTAGGCATCATTTATTTTGTAAATACTAGCTCTTCTTCATCTTCTTTTGACTTGACATTAGAAAAATCGAAACCATAAATTTTTTCTTTAGCAACAGATAGCATTAACTTTATCCTGTTCTCTTGATTTACTATTGTCGCACTTGGATCATAATCTATGGGAACTATATTTGCATCTGGGTACATTTTCTTTATATTTGCTATGACTCCTTTGCCAACTATGTGATTAGGCAAACATCCAAAAGGTTGGGCAACTACAATATTTTCATAACCCAAATTAATCAGTTCTACCATCTCAGCAGGAAGAAGCCACCCTTCTCCCATTTTACAGCCTAGTCCCACAATGCCATCTACAAGTTCTTTCGTATGCATAAACGATGATGGTGCAATAAATTTTCCACTCGCTTTAACCGCATCAGTTGTAGCTTGTTCTACTTTTGACAAATAGCCATTTACCATTTTCATCAATCGGCTTTTTAAACGACCATTTCCATATAATCTATAGTCTATGACTCCATTTTCAACACAGTACATCAGAAATCCCATTAAGCTAGGGACCATGACTTCACAATCTTCTTTGTGAAGAAAGTCTTCAAGTCTATTATTCCCTAGGCTGGAAAATTTTACATATATTTCTCCTACAATCCCAACTTTTATCTTTTTGGTTTTATTAGTAGGTATTTTTATAAAAGTATCTACTATTTCTTCAGAAACTTTTCGTATACTTTTTACACCTACAGCTTCATTATTTTGAAATCTTCTGCCAATTTCTTCTATCCAATCATGGACTAACTTTTCGCTTTCTCCAGGATTTATCTCATATGGTCTAACCTGATTATTCAATAGCATCAACAAATCACCATATGCAACAGCAGCTACTAATTGCATCAGCATCTTATATGTGATTTTAAACCCGCTATTTTTTTCAAGTCCTCCAGCATTTAAGGATATAACTGGGATATTTTCATATCCAGATTTTTTTAAAGCTTTCCTTAATAAGTGAATGTAATTTGATGCCCTACATCCTCCGCCTGTCTGTGTTATCATAAGAGCAACTTTATTTACATCATATTCACCTGAATTTAAAGCATCTAACATCTGTCCAATGACAAGCAAAGCAGGGTAACAAGTATCATTATGAACTGTCCTTAAACCTTCATCAACAACATTTGGGCCTTCATTTTTCAAAACAACTAGATTGTAGCCTTGAAGTCTAAATATTTTTTCTAGAATCCCAAAATGTATTGGTGCCATATTTGGACACAATATTGTATAATCTTTTTTCATTTCTTTAGTAAATTCGACTCTATCATATTTCCTGCTCAACTTGTTCACCCTCTTTTTCCCTTTGCTCTAATGCAGCCAACAAACTTCTAACCCTTATTTTTACTGCTCCAAGGTTAGTTATTTCATCTATTTTTATCTGTGTATAAATCTTCCCATTTTCTTGAAGTATCTCTTTTACTTCATCACTCGTTATAGCATCTAATCCACAGCCAAATGATACAAGCTGAATGAGTTCAACATTATCATAATTTGAAATGAGTTTAGCTGTTGTGTAGAGTCTTGAATGATATGTCCATTGATTTAGCACATTTGTTTCAACTTTCTTCCCTAAATGTGCTATGGAGTCTTCTGATAATACTATAACCCCTAGCTCAGTAAGCAGCTTATCAATTCCATGGTTTACTTCAGGGTCTAAATGATAAGGTCTACCAGCAAGTACAATAGCCCTTTTATTTAGTTTCTTTGATAAATCAAGAAACTCCTCTCCCTTTTTTCTTACCTTGTTTTGATAGATTTTGTATTCCCTAAGTCCACACTCTACAGCAAATCTAATTTGTTGCTGATTGATATCATCAAAATGTCTATTGAGGGCTTTGTATAGTCCCTTGATGAGAGATGTTTTATTGTGTAGTCCAAGATAATCATTGATTAACACGATGTTATTTGTCCTCTCCACATTTGCAGATATCACCTCTGGATAATATGCAACAACCGGGCAGTTAAAATGATTATCGCCCTTTTTTTCATCAAAATTATAAGTCAGACAAGGGTAAAATATGACATCTATACCTTCATCAAGTAGATACTCAATATGCCCATGAACAAGCTTAGCAGGGAAACATACTGTATCAGAAGGTATTGTATGCTGCCCATTCGTGTAAATTTCTCTATTGGAAAAAGGTGATGACACTACTTCGAAACCTAGCATTGTAAATACAGTATGCCAAAATGGAAGCAGCTCATAATTATTTAAAGCTAAAGGTATTCCGATTTTCCCTCTCTTGCCTGGAATAGGTTTATAGCTTTGTATTAATTTTCTCTTTTCATCATACATATTGTACTTTTGTTCTTTTGTTTTCCCTTTTATTGGTCTTTCACATCTGTTTCCACCAATAAACTTACGGCTATCTCCGAATGTATTTATTGTCAAAGTACAATTATTTTCGCATAATCCGCAGATGACGCTCTTTACTTTATGCTCAAAATTCAATAATCCTTCTTTATTTATAGTTGTAGTTTTGCCTTTTAAATTATATTTTGCATATAAGCCTGCACCATAAGCACCCATCAACCCTGCAATATTTGGCCTGATTACATTTTTGCCAAGCTCATCTTCAAAGGCTTTAAGCACTGAATCATTATAAAATGTCCCACCTTGAACCACAATATTATCTCCTAGGTCATCTGCATTTGATGCCCTTATGACTTTATATAGTGCATTTTTTATAACACTAATGGATAACCCTGCGGATATATCCGCTATAGTTGCCCCATCCTTCTGGGCTTGTTTCACTGAAGAATTCATAAAGACAGTACATCTTGACCCTAGATCTACTGGATTTTTTGAATATATCCCAAGTCTTGCAAAATCGGCAATATCATAGCCTAATGCTTGTGCAAATGTCTGCAAAAACGATCCACAGCCTGATGAACATGCTTCGTTTAGAAATATATTGTCAATTAGTCCATCTTTTATTTTAAAGCATTTTATATCTTGTCCACCAATGTCAATTATAAAGTCAACATCCGGTTTGTATTTCTTTGCAGCTGTATAATGAGCAATGGTCTCGACAATTCCCAGATCGATAGAAAATGCATTTTTTATGAGCTCTTCTCCATAACCAGTAACAGCAGACCCAATTATTTCAATTTGTGGATACTTCGTCATAAAATCTATCAAAAACTCTCTTAGTATTGGCACTGGATTGCCTTCATTTTGTGAGTACATGCTGTCTAATATAGTTTCGTCTTCTGCTATAATGCAAGCTTTAATAGTTGTAGAACCAGCATCTATTCCTAGGTAAGCACCCTTTCTATAAGTTGAAGGATCTGTGTATTCTACTTTATCTTTATCATGGCGAGCTTTAAATTCAACATATTCATCTTCCGAATCAAATAATCTCCTTGCACTATGTACCCTAGTTTCTGCTTTTGTATTTTTTATTCTATTTATTAATTCATCGATTGTAATCATAGTGCTTTCAGAGCTATATGCAGCACCTAATGCCACAAAATACAGTGAATTTTCAGGGCAAATCCCTATTAACCCTAAAGTATTGTCAAATCTCTTTCGCAGTTCAGAAAAAAATGTAAGTGGCCCTCCTAGGTAAACAACTTTTCCCTTTATAGGTCTACCTTGTGCAAGCCCTCCAATTGTCTGATTTACAACAGCTTGAAATATACTGCAAGATATGTCATTTTTACTTGCACCTTGATTTAATAAAGGTTGAATGTCGGATTTAGCAAATACTCCGCATCTTGAGGCTATTGTGTATATCTTGTTATATGTCTTTGCCATATCGTTCATTTGAGTAAGAGTAATTCCCATCAATGTAGCCATTTGGTCTATGAAAGCTCCTGTGCCGCCTGCACAAGAGCCATTCATTCTTACTTCCATTCCATTTGATAAAAACAGTATCTTAGCATCTTCTCCACCAAGTTCTATAACTACATCTGGATTATCTATTTCTTTCATCACTGCTAATCTTGTAGCATATAC
>DAONLG010000095.1:0-5279 GCA_035406565.1 Soehngenia sp. | reverse complement strand
TTCTAATGCGTAATTTACTTTGCCATCTAGTCCCCAAGCAATAGTTGTCAAAAGCCCATTTTCTGATTTTACTGGTTTTTCACCTGTATTCATTAATAAAAAGCATCCTGTTCCATATGTGTTTTTAGCCATGCCTTCTTCGAAACATGCTTGACCAAAAAGCGCTGCTTGTTGATCTCCTGCATCTCCAGCAATTGGAATATTTGCTCCTCCAAATGTTCTTTCATCTGTAGTCCCATATATTTCACTTGAAGGTCTTACTTCAGGTAACATTGATTTAGGTATGTTAAGTATTTCTAATAGCTCGTCATCCCATTCAAGGGTGTTTATGTTGTAAATCATGGTACGAGATGCATTTGTATAGTCGGTTACATGCACTTTGCCTCTAGTTAAATTCCAAATAAGCCAAGTGTCCATTGTCCCAAATAGTAAATCTCCTCTTTCAGCTTTTTCTCTAGCTCCTTCTACATTGTCTAGAATCCATTTTATCTTTGTTCCGGAAAAGTATGCATCTATGACAAGCCCTGTTTTTTCTCTAATTAGCTCTTCATATCCTTTTGCTTTTAATTCTTCACATATATCAGCAGTTCTTCTACATTGCCATACAATTGCATTGTAAATAGGTCTTCCTGTGTTCTTGTCCCAGACTACAGTTGTTTCTCTCTGATTTGTAATCCCGATTGCTGCAATTTCATCTGGCCTTATGCCATTTACTTCTAAAACTTGTCTTGCTACACCACTTTGAGTTCCCCATATTTCCATAGCATCATGCTCAACCCATCCTGCTTTTGGATAAATTTGGGCAAATTCTTGCTGAGAAACACCGACAATTTTCCCTTCTTTATCAAAAAGTATTGCCCTACAGCTAGTAGTACCTTGATCAAATGCCATTACATAATTTTTCATTTTATTCCTCCATTCTAATGGTAAGTATATCAATTTTATTATATATTAAATTAAACTCCAAAAAGCACTTTAAATAACAATGCCCCACAAATTCCACCAAGTATTGGTCCAACTACTGGTATCCAAGCATATCCCCAGTCAGATCCACCTTTACCTTTTATTGGAAGAACAAAATGTGCTATTCTTGGCCCTAAATCTCTTGCAGGGTTTATAGCATACCCAGTAGGTCCACCTAGTGATAACCCAATAGCAAAAATCAAAAGTCCTGTAATGAATGGAGCTAATCCTGGCGATATTTCGTTCCTGCCTATAAACAAAATGCCAAACAACAATACTGCAGTGCCGATAAATTCAGTTAAAAAGTTTGCAAAAGTATTTCTAATTGCTGGTGCTGTTGAAAATACTCCAAGTTTTGTTTCTGGACTTTCAGTTTTTTCCCAATGAGGCAGGTATGCAAGATAAACAATACACGCTCCCAAAAATGCACCTATAAGCTGTGCTGCTATATAGGGTAGAACATCACTCCAAGGAAAAGATCCTATGACTGCTAATCCAATTGTAACTGCAGGATTTAAATGTGCTCCACTGATGTCACCTACAGCATATACTGCCAATGCAACTGCAAGCCCCCATGCAGCCGTAACAACTATCCATCCTCCATTCTCAGCTTTAGAATGTTTTAAAGAAACTCCAGCTACAACTCCTCCCCCAAATATAATCAGAATTAGTCGGAACCGCAATTCTAATTAAATTTGGGGGAGGAGTTGTAGCTTTAGAATGTTTTAAAGAAACTCCAGCTACAACTCCTCCCCCAAATATAATTAGAATTGCGGTTCCGACTAATTCTGCCATAAATGTTGACATATATACCCCTCCAATATTTATTTATATAAAGGCAAAAAAATAGAGAACCCTTCAACGGTTCTCTCTCTTCTTTTACCCTTGATATACAAATGAAGAAATTTTGTAGAATTAAAGCTGAATCAAAGAAGGTGTATTTGCTTTATGAAGCAAAAGTCCTTTTAATTCATCATCCAATTTCAATATAGTTATTGAAAAGCCAGCCATGTCTAAAGATGTCATGTAATTTCCTACATATGTTTTTATTATCTTAATGCCTTTATTCACTATGACATCATGAACTCTAGAATTAGCTATATTTAGTTCCATAAGAGGAGTTGCTCCCATGCCATTTACCATAACAGCAACCTCATCCCCACTATTCAATTTAAGATTGTCAAATATTCTTTCTAACAACTCATCTACAATCTCATTTGCAGGTTTTATCAATTCTCTATGAGTACCAGGCTCTCCATGTATCCCTATGCCAATCTCCATTTCATTGTCCCCTAGATTAAAGCTAGGTTTGCCAACTGCAGGCAAAGTGCAGGAAGTTAATGCCATACCCATTGATTTAACATTTTTAATGACCTTTTCAGCAACATTTTTTACTTCTTGTAAACTGCCTCCCATTTCTGCTTTTGCTCCGGCAATTTTATGGACAAATATCGTACCCGCAATGCCTCTCCTGCCTGTAGTATAAGTACTATCTTCAACTGCGACATCGTCATTTACAACAACTTGTTCTACCTCAATTCCTTCATCTTTCGCCATGTCGCTAGCCATTTCAAAATTCATTACATCTCCAGTATAATTTTTAATTATGAGCAAAACACCTTTTCCAGTGTTTACAGCTTTGATAGCTTCATAAACTTGATCTGGTGTAGGGGATGTAAATACTTCACCAGCAACTGCTGCATCTAGCATTCCTTCGCCAACATAACCTGCATGACTAGGTTCATGCCCACTTCCTCCGCCACTAACCAGAGCTACTTTATCAGTTTTAGGATTACTTCTGACAATTACATTTAAGTTTTCCAATCTCTTTACATATTGGGGATATGCCTTGACAAATCCATCTAGCATCTCATTTACTGCGTTTTCAGGATCATTAATCAATTTTTTCATAAAACCAATCTCCTTCATTATTTATTTAACTTAGAAAATTTTTTTACTTCTTCTGCTTTAATAAGGCAAGACTCTAAATTTCCTCCTACATATGCTTCTATAGATCCTGCAATGGCCCCTTCTACTATTGGAGCATCAGCAATTTTTACTTTAATATCGCTTGAGCTGTCAAGTAACATTTCAATTGCCATCTCAGTGCTAAGTATAGCACTGCCTAAATCAGCTAGTACTAAAACTCCATCTCCTGAATCTGCTTTTTCAATTGCGTTGGCAATTTTTACCGCATCTGTTCCGAGACTGTCATCGTCTAGTCCGCCTGCTGAAATTATTTTTTGTTCTTTGCCTGCCATTTCTCTACACATTTCAACGACGCCTTCTGAAATCTTATTGCTGTGTGAAACTATTACAATGCCAACCATTTATTCACCCCTTATTTCAAATAATTTTCTAAAATGGATTTTAATAATAGTGTAAAAGATGTAGCCCCTGGATCCTGGTGCCCAATAGATCTTTCTCCTAAATAGCTAGCCCTTCCTTTTGTGGCAATTATTGTCTTAGTATATTCAACACCGTTCTCAGCAGCATTTATTGCATTTTCTAAGGCTTGTTGTATGCTCCCACCAGAATCAATAGCTTTTACGAATGCTTCATACGCTGGTTCCATAGCATCAATTATTGTTTTTTCACCCTTTGTTGCCTTTCCCCTTTCTTTCACTCCATCTAATGCCGCTTTAAACATTTGGCATAGAATATTTGAATTTATGGTATCTTCTTTAATTGCGTTGGCCGCTTTTAAAAACATTGTTCCATATAATGGACCACTTGCACCTCCTACTGTAGAAACTAGACCCATTCCTACTTTTTTCAGCACCTCTTTTAAATCTGAATCATTTTCGTTGATTTTATCTAATACAGCATTAAAACCTCTGGCCATATTAGTACCATGATCAGCATCTCCAATTTCAGCATCTAATTGTGTGAGAAAATCTTTATTTTCAACAATCACATCTCTCATTGCTTTTATATAGCTATAAATACTTTTCTCCATATTATCCTCCCAAAATATTAAGAATTCCAAAGTTCTTTTTTAGTTGTTGAAACAGCTATTCCTCCTGCATTCAGGCATTGATAGACTTCATTTTTAGTTTCTACCAATCCACCACCAATCACATTGATATTAGGTATCTCCGCTTTTATTTTTGATATTGCTTTTGGTATCACACCGGGCATGACTTCTACTAAATCCGGATTTACTTTTTTAATATTTTTTATGTTTAATTCTATAGAAAGAGAATCAATCACAAAAAGTCTTTGTACAACTCTTAAATCTTTCTGTACTGCAGTTTCAGCTATGTTGTTTTTAGTTGTTATAATTCCACATTTCCCATTAAATTTCTCGTGTATAAAATCCACTACGATAGGATTAGATGCAAGCCCTGTAAGCATGTCAACATGAATAAATGGAAATTTATTAGCTTTTAGTATGCTATCCACAATATATGTATATTCCATGATATCAGAGTTTAAAATGAAAATAACAGGAGAATTAGAATTTATTGCTAATTCCAAATCATTTTTCCCTTTTATCGCTGCTATCACTGGGTTTTCCTCTAATATCTGAGTTAAATCAACCCTTCTCATAATACTACCTCCTAAGTAATAACGATTTCCTATGCTCTATAAAAAAAGACATAAAATGAAAGAGGACTTAAAGACTCTCTCATCTCATGTCTTTGTTAAATTTCATTGTTTAACTAAGTCTATGATAATACAGTTAAAACCATATGTCAACTGCGTAAAAAGAATTTTTTGAAAATTCTATGTTTTTAATTTAACAAAGTTTTTAGTTAGTCTATTTCAACTCCTCCAAATAAAGCTAACCCTCTGAATACTACAGTAGGTGCGTTTTCAATAACTTGTCTTTTATGATTCATAGAATATCCACCAAATAGTGGAGTGCCCTCGATTTTTACATTCCAATCTTGTGGTATGGTGATCTCTATACCTCCAAATATTGCATTTGCCTCTATTACAATGACTTTTTTTGTAGTTTTTACATTTGTTAAATCTATCTCAATTCCGCCAAAAATTGCATTTAATTTAGCTCCTGCAAAATCCTCATTAATAACCTTCAGTTCCAATCCGGAGAACAAAGCAGTATGAGATATAAAATTATCCTTGATCGTGTTCTTTTCGAAATCATTGGAATCAAAATCGGTATCAAAATCAACTTTTATTTTTTTTTTGTTTTTTTCACTCTCAAATATCATATTTATGCCCACGATAATCAAAACTGAAGGCAAGAAATAGCTCATAATTCCTTTATTCAAATAGTTGAGTTTATTTAATTGGATAATCACTCCAAATACTAAAACAATAGCGCTAAATACCTTAGATTTTGTTTT
>DAONLG010000094.1:0-5339 GCA_035406565.1 Soehngenia sp. | reverse complement strand
ATATCCTAAGTACTTTGCAAGTAATATCCCATTTATGTATTCACCTCTGCTAGCGCAATAATCCCTGCTCTTATTTATTTCTATGTTGTGCTTTATTTCATCTAAAATATTTTCAAGATCTATATCTATCGAAAGATTATCCCTGATTTCAAAAAACCTCTCAGCAATCATTTTAAAAATATCATCAAATTTAAGTCCATGTGAGGAGAGCTGATAGCACATATACAATAAATCGGTGATTTTATGATCTTTTTCATCTCTTTTTCCCGGTGCAGATGGTACCACAACTTTTATCATTTTATTGCTATTTACGATTTCTTTTACTCGCTCAAATTGCTTGGAAGTGGCTAATGAGCTCCCCCCAAATTTTGATATGACAATATCGTTCATTTTATCCACTCCTTTAAAAAAAATTGCACTCATCCCAAAAAGGACAAGTGCACTTGTATCCACCTCAATACTAACAGGCTAATAACGCTTAGCTTACGCTCAAACTTACTCATGTTTCAGAATGAGAACTCAGGAAGCGGTATTTCAGTTAGTTTATACTACGAAAGTCTTTCAGCCGGTGAACTTTCTTCTCTTTTAGTAAATCTCTAACTTACTTTCAACCCTCATCGTTTTTTATTATTTTATAGTGTTAGAGGAGTCATGTCAAGAATTTTTTAAATCTTCTTTACAAATTCTCTAATAAATGCTGGAAGATCATTAGGATTTCGTGATGTAATTAAATTTCCATCAACTACTACCTCTTTATCTACCCATTTTGCTCCTGCATTTACTAAATCATCTTTAATGCTGTAAAATGAAGTTACTTCTCTTCCCTTCAAATCACAACAAGATGCTAGCATCCAAGGCCCATGGCATATTGCAGCAATTGGCTTATTTAATTCATTAAATTTCTTAACCAGATTTTTCGTATTTTCATTTCTCCTCATGAAATCAGGTGAGAATCCCCCAGGAATTACTAGACCCGCATACTCCTCTGGATTTATCTCATCTGAAGCGTGAGTGCTTTTTATCTTAAATCCAGATTTACTTTCATAGACTTTATCTTTTTCACTTCCAACTAAACTAACTTCAAAATCTTCTCTAAGTCTATGATAAGGAAAAATCAATTCCTGTTCGTCAAACATGTTTTCTACTAAAATAGCTACTTTTTTCATCTAAATCCCTCCCATAATATGATACATTTATTATGTACCCGAAATAATTTTTATTTAATCTATAAATTTATATTGAATGTTGTTTTTGCTTTATATATAATTATAGTTAGCTGCAGGTATGGCGGAATTGGCAGACGCGCTAGATTCAGGTTCTAGTGAAGGCGACTTCATGCAGGTTCGACTCCTGTTACCTGCACCAAATTTATTTTTTGGAGATAAATATGTTTAGAGAAATGAGAAGAAATAAACAATCACTAAATGAAGATGAAATAGAAAAAGTCTTGAATAGATGTACAAATGGGGTTCTGGCATGTATTGGAGATAATGACTATCCTTATGCAGTACCACTGAGTTATGTGTATCATAATGGTAAAATATATTTTCATTCAGCAAAAAGTGGGCACAAGGTCGATGCCATCACAAAAAATCCTAAAGTATCATTTGCGGTAGTAGATGAAGATAGAATTGTCAGCGCAGAATACACTACTTATTTTAGAAGTGTTATAGCCTTTGGAAAAGCTAGAATAGCTGAAGATAATGAACATCTGGATGCTTTTAGAGCACTGGTTGAAAAATATTCTAAAGACCAAAAAGCAGAAGATAAAGAAAAAGAAATCATAAATTGTAAAAATGCTCTTATTATAGCCATAGATATTTCCCATATTACTGGAAAAGAAGCTATTGAATTCGCAAGAGAAAAAAATAAATAATTTTAAAAAACTATTGCATTTTCAAATACAGTGTTATATAATATAAAAGTCGGTAAGATATCGGGGTGTAGCGCAGTTTGGTAGCGCACGTGGTTTGGGACCATGGGGCCGGGGGTTCGAATCCTCTCACCCCGACCATATTTTAAAGAAAAATCGCAGTCTTTTGACTGCGATTTTTTTATTTGTAACCAAGTTGTAACATAATTGTAACTCTTTAATAATAAATTTAACCTATAATGTATACAGTATGTTAACAGAAAGGAGCAAGATATGAAAAAAAGAATCATTAGTTTTGCATTATTATTAACCATCATTTTAACGGCAGTCCCTTTTCCATCAATGGCTGCAAATGCCACATTGCCGACTACAATTTATGAGAGGATTGAAGAGACCCCTCTTTCGTCTGGAGCTACTCATCAAAAAATTCAAAGATTTACTACATCAGGTTGGATGCAAATAAATGTAATAACAATTAATTTAACAGATGAGTACACTCAATTAAAGGGAATGTTTAATCCAGAAGGATTGAGCTTAAGAGATACAGTATCCAATATGGTTGACAAGACTGGCGCCATAGCCGGGATAAACGGTGATTATTTTAATTACAATCCTGTTCCAAACTCTCTAGGTACTCTAATAAATGACAGCGTTATGATATCATCACCTATAAGAAGCCCATACAGCCTTCCAACTTTCTATATGGATTATAATAACAACGCTTTCATTGATTATATCGACCAAACAATGTCTGCTAAAAATTTACGGACTGGGAAAACTATAAATATAAGCACTTACAATAAGGTTTCAACTGATCAAACAGTTGTGACATTGTTAGATAAATATTGGGGACCAAAATCTTTAGGAGGTACATATAATAAAGAGTTAGTTGAGGTTTTAGTAGTAAATGGTATTGTATCGGAAAAAAGAGTAGGGGGAGAACCCTTTAATATACCAAAAGAAGATAACTCATATGTTTTAGCAGTAAAAAATCACTTGTTAAACGATCTAGAAGTTGGAGATGAAATAGAATTAAGCATAGTTACTAAGCCTGATATCTTTAATATAAAAACTGCATTGGGAGCAGGCAGCATAGTATTAAAAGATGGTGTTGTCACATCGACAAACATCCAAAGCACAGGAGTCCACCCAAGAACTGGAATAGGCATTAATAAAGATAACAATGTCGTTTACCTTGTGACAGTTGACGGAAGGCATAGCTCTTTTAAAGGAATTGAGCAGCCCATGTTAGGAGCAATCCTTAAAGATTTAGGTGCGTATAATGGGGTTAACTTAGACGGTGGTGGGTCCACTACTATGGCACTTAAGCCAAAGGGAACTTCAAAACCTTATTTAGTTAATATACCTAGCGAAGGCAGCCAAAGATTAGTTGTAAATGGCTTAGGGGTATATTCAGATGCACCTCTTGGAGATTTGACATATTTGCAAATCATACCTAAATCTTCAAAGATCTTTGCAGGTGGTGAAGTGAGTTTTACAGTAAAAGGTTTTGACCAGTACTATAATCCAATAGACATTGATAAATCCCAACTCATCTGGTCTACATCCACAGCTGATTCTTATGTTGAAAATTTAATTTTTAGAGCAAATAGCAAGGGTTTAGTTAATATAACCTGTGAGTACAACGGAATAAAAGCCACAGCAGATGTAGAAGTCTTAGGTGAAATTAAAGAAATCATACCATCAGTTGAAAAGTTCAACATTTCACCAGGCAATACCAAATCACTTGGAACATTTGTTGGAAAAGATGACCAGGGCAAAACAGGATCTTTAAGCTTATCTAATTTAAGTTTTGAAGTGATAGGTGATATTGGTAAAGTAGTAGATGGAGTGTTTTATGCTTCAAATACAAATAGTTCTGGTGCTATAGTTGTAAAAAGTCAAAATGCTGTTACAAGCATATTAGTGTCTGTTGGTTCAACTCCAAATATGGTAAATTCTTTTGAAAAAGAAACGAATATAAAGTTCAGTAGTTATCCTAGTGACGTGACAGGGAATGTTTCATTGGTAGGAGATGCTAAGAATGGCAGTAAGAGCATAGCTCTAAAATATGACATGACAAAAGGCACAGGAACTAGAGCTGCATATCTCAATTTTACACATACTAAAAATGGTTATCCTTTAATCGGAAACCCTCCTAAAATAGGTATTTGGGTTAAAGGAGACAATTCTAATACTTGGTTAAGAGGTACTGTAATAGATAAAGCTGGAAAATCATATGTCATCGATTTTACTAAATCGATTGATTTCAGTGATTGGAAGTACTTAGAGGCAAGTATTCCAAGTGGGGTAAGTTATCCAATTAATTTACAAAGGATATATGTGGCTGAAACAAATTCAACAAATAAACCATCTGGCACCATTTTAATTGATGCGCTTACATCTTATTCAGAATCGCCATATATGACTAATGGCTACCCTAGTTCTACTAAAGTTTCTGATCCCTTAGAAAAGAAAGCTGATGTAGCTAGTGGTGGTAAGAAGATCGCAGTATACACAGAACCAAAGATATCAGGTAACACCCTTATGTCAAAGATAATAAATACGAGTAGATTAAAAGGTCTTAAGAATTCACTTTCGAAATCAAATATAGGCATAAGAATGGGTACAATGAGTTCAGGCTTTAAAAGTGGAATAAATCACAGCACTGTGATAGATGGCACAAAGTCGTATGGAAGTACTAAAAACGGAGACGCTTATTTCATTACATTGAGATCAACAAAAGAAGGTATAAGAGCTTTTGACAGTAGTCAATGGACAAAATTAATGAAAGACTTAAATCAAAGATCAGAAAACAATATTATAATCACACTCCCTGCACTTTATACAAGCTTTACTGATAAGTTAGAATCTGAACTATTACACGAAAAATTAAGTGAAGCAGCAACTAAAACTGGTAAAAAAATATTCCTCGTACAGGTTGGAAATACTAGCAAAACTGAATTAAAAGATGGAGTAAGATATATAACTATAAATGATTCGAGTATATCTACCCCTGAAGGATTAAAAAAATATTCATATGTGGAATTTGTTTTGAATGGCTCTACAATTAATTACCAATTAGTTTTCCCATTTAAATAAGAGATGCTTAAGCATCTCTTATTTTTATCTATATCTACTATTATTTGTTTTTTGTGAGTTTTTATCCAATAAATTCAATGAGTCTAGGGACTTCCCTGTCCCAATAGCCACACATTCTATTGGGTTTTCTGCTACTCTAGTCTTAATCCCAGTTTCTTCTTCAATAAGTTTATCAAGCCCGTAAAGTAAAGCTCCTCCTCCAGTCAAATAAATGCCGAAATTACTTATATCTGCTGCTAGCTCTGGTGGAGTTCTCTCAAGCACGTAGTGAACTGCATCGACAATTTCTCTAACTGGCTCATTTAAAGCTTCAAGCATATCATTTGATGAAATCCTGACAGTAAGTGGGAGTCCATTTATAAGG
>DAONLG010000093.1:0-5445 GCA_035406565.1 Soehngenia sp. | reverse complement strand
TCTATTGTGATGATTTCTTCTTCTTTTTCTACTGTTTTTTCTTCCTTAATCTCTTTGTTTTCTTCCATTTTAATCTCTTTGTTTTCTTCCATTTTAATCTCTTTGTTTTCTTCCATTTTTTTCTTCTCCTTTAAAGCTTTTCTTTTTTCTATTAAATCAGAGTTTGCTTTTTCAAGCTTTACTAATTCTTTTTCAATGTCTAATCTTGGGAACATGATCTGTTGTTTATTTACTTTTAAACCAGGTTCCAATTTCCCCCAAGCACTTGCATCTTCCCATGCGAAGCTCTCTGTTAAGCCAAGTTGATTTAGAATTGTCTTTGAAGTGTTTGTCATGAATGGATTTAACAAAACCGCAACAGTTCTTAAACTTTCAGCTAAATTATATAGCACAGTGTTTAATCTTTCATTTTCGTTTTCCTTTGCTAGTATCCAAGGCATAGTTTCGTCTACGTATTTATTTGTCCTCCTGATGAGCTTCCATATTTCTTCAAGTGCATTTGAAAAATTAAATACTTCCATATATTCATCAACTTTTTTATATGTTGCACTCGCTAAGTCTTTTAGTTCATTATCTATATTAGCTTCCAGCACTGGCTTAGGTATGAAAGAGTCATTGTATTTTTCTATCATCGTAATGGTTCTGCTAACAAGGTTTCCCAAATCATTTGCTAGATCTGAATTGAGCCTTTGTAAGAATTTCTCTCTGGAAAATGAGCCATCTTGTCCAAAAGAGAATTCTCTTAATAGAAAATATTTAAATGCATCTACCCCATAAAGTTCTATGATTGGTTCAGGGTAAATGACATTTCCCTTTGATTTTGACATCTTGTCGTCATCAAATAAAATCCATCCATGTCCAAATACTTTTTTAGGCAATGGCAAATCCAATGCCATGAGTAGAGCTGGCCAAATTATCGTGTGAAATCTCACTATCTCTTTTCCAACAAGATGAACATCAGCAGGCCAGAATTTTTTAAAGTTCTCATCGTTGTCTGTTTCATATCCCAAAGCTGTGAGATAACAAGATAATGCATCGATCCATACGTATATTACATGTTTTTCGTCAAATGGTACTTTTATACCCCAGTCAAATGTACTTCTAGATACGCTTAAATCTTCAAGCCCATCTTTTAGAAAATTGTTTATCATCTCGTTTTTTCTGGATTCGGGTTGAATGAAATCTGGGTTATCTTCATAGAGTTTCAAAAGTCTATCTCTGTATTTAGAAAGTCTAAAAAAGTAAGTTTCTTCCCTTTCTATATGAGTTTCTCTCCCACAATCAGGGCACTTATTCCCGTCTACTAATTGGCTCTTTGACCAGAAGGACTCACACGGAGTACAGTAGTAGCCTTCATAAAATGATTTATATATTTCATCTTTTTCATATAATTTCGTGAATATTTTCTGCACGGTTTTCTCATGATCTGGATCAGTCGATCTCCTGAAGAAATCATAATCAATCTCAAGCAGTTCCCAAAGTTTTTTTATGTCTTTTACTATGCCATCTACATATTCTTTTGGAGTGACGTTGTTTTCCTTTGCTTTTTCCTGTATTTTCTGCCCATGTTCATCAGTACCTGTGGTAAAGAATACATCGTAGCCTTTTAATTTTTTATATTTCTTTATAGTATCTGCAGCAATAGTTGTATAAGTATGCCCTATGTGAAGATTGTCGCTCGGATAATAAATCGGTGTAGTGAGATAATATTTATTCATTTCCATCTCCCTTTCTTAGCCTTAATAAAAAATCCTTCAATCTCGATAGAGACGAAGGATTCGCCATCGTATTAATATCTATATTATAGCTAATCTATGAGCTTTGTCAAGATAATGAACAGTCTTATTTTTTAGAATATTACGTCTATTTACTCAAAAATTTGACAAGTTTTGAATAATCGTTTAGAATACTAAAATAGTCTAAAAAGTTACAAAAGGGTTACAAAATTTAATCTTTTTGTAATAAAATTAAGGAGGAAAGTATGGACAGATTAAAAACTGATTCATTCAGTAAAATCACAGTCCTCGTACTCTTAGCTATAGCAATGTTACTGTCTTTGGGAATGACATTTTTACAAAAAAGCGATGTCACTTTAAATGTAGATGGTGAAGTTAAAACTTTAACCACTTACTCACAGACGGTAAAAGAGTTAATTGATGAAGAGGGAATTGTTGTTGAAGAAGGTGCTTATGTAAGTCCTTCACTAGACACAGAGCTTGAAAACAACTTAGAGATTATCATAAAAAATCCAAAAGATTACACTATTAAAGTAGATGGTAAGAGCATAAAAATAACCACCATCGAAACAATCACTAAAGACATTTTAAGAGAAGCTGATATAAAATTAAATCCGCAGGATGAGACTGACCCTGCATTAAATGCTGCTGTAAACGACAATGGAGAGATTGAAGTTTACAGAGTAGAAGAAAAAATCATAACCACAGATACAAAATTACCTTTTGAAAAACAAGTTATTTCTAATTCTAAAATGGAGATAGGAACTCTAAAAACGCTTCAAAAGGGAAAAGAAGGTTTGAAGAGAACTCAAGTAAAGGAAAAATATGTAAATGGTATCCTCGTATCAAGCGTAGTCTTAAGTGATAAGATCATCGAAGAACCAGTGACTCAAGTCGTTGAAAAAGGTACAAAAAATATCATTACTACATCACGTGGCAGCACAAGATTTAAAAAGTCAATTATCATGACTGCCACAGCATATGATAATTCATATGCAAGTACAGGAAAATATCCTGGTCAAGCCGGTTACGGTTTAACTGCTACAGGCACTTATGCTCGTCCTGGAACAGTTGCTGTAGATCCAAGAGTAATCCCTCTAGGCACAAGGCTCTACATAGAGTCACTCGATGGATCGAAAGATTATGGATTTGCTATAGCTGAAGATGTAGGAGGAGCCATTAAAGGCAATAAAATAGATTTATTCTTTAAAACATCTTGGGAAGTTAACAATTTCGGTAGAAGACAAGTAAAAGTTTATATTTTAGAGTAAAAAGCTCGGGATTTATCCCGAGCTTTTTATCTAATTATATTGATATTGTATACATATGTCGATGTAGCTGGTGTTTGAACTCCATAAGGGTGATTGAGTTTTGAGTTATTTCTTGAAATTCCATTTTCATCAAAGATTAAACCAACTGTCATATCTTTAAATTCATCTTCGTATTTTTCGATAATGTGTTTCTTTAAAACTTGATAGGTGAGTAGACATGGGTTTAAGTTTGCGTTGTGTACTACCAAGATATAGTTTTTCTCTTCACTTATGGTGTATGCTATTGTTGGGCAATACTCGACATGTTCAAAGAACTTCAACTTGTTTCTTATCTCTTCTGCATCATCTAACCTAAATGCTAAATGAGATTTTCTAAATTCAATTAAGTCTTTTATATAGTTGAACACATCAATATTTTTTTCTTTAAGCGACCAATCTATCGCATTGATGCTCAAGGGAGCGTTGTAGGTGTTGTGGTTGCCTTTTTTACTTCTCAAGAATTCATTTCCGGCATGAATAAAGGGTATCCCTTGGGATAAAAACAGTATAGAGTGGACAAATTTGTTGTAAGTCTTTATTTCTTCTTCAGTTTTTTGCGGAAATACTTTTAACAGTTTATCTTGTAAGATCAAATTGTCATGTGAGTTTACGTAGTTGATAGTTTCACGAGCTTTTTGTGTAAAGCCTATTCGTGCAGGATCATAAAATATGCTTCCGGCAATGCCTGTTTCTACATTTCTTTTCTCATCTAAATTTCCCTGCGCAAATCCTAATAAATAACCATCATTATCTCCTTTTATCGCATTTCTAAAATTATCATTAAATAATGCGAAAGATTTCCTAGTCTGTGTTCCTTTAGATGTCGTCTTATTTGAGGGTAATGGAGTCCTATCAGCCATCCAAGGCTCTCCATAAATCAAAATATCAGGTTTTATTTTTCTCAACTCTTCTACTGCGATTTCTATAGTGTCAATGTCGATTAGAGCCATTAAATCAAATCTAAAGCCATCTACTCTAAACTCTCTTACCCAGTATTTTAGGCTGTCGATGATAAATTTTCTAGCCATAGGCTTTTGCGAATCAAACTCATTTCCGCACCCTGATCCATTTGAAAAGCTTCCGTCTGGCCACTGTCTAAAGTAATAATTAGTAGCCAACACATTGAAATTTGAAGTCTTACCCCTAAAAGTATGATTGTATACAACATCTAAAACAACTTTAATCCCTTTATTGTGAAAAGCCATGACAGTTTCTTTGAACTCGTATATCCTTTTTTTAGGGTCATCTGGATGAAGTGTAAGGCTCCCTTCAACTGTATTATATAATTCAGGATCATAACCCCAATTGTAGTTATCTTCATCAAATGTATATTCCCTGTCTTCTCTTACGGTAAGATAATCAAATACCGGCATTAAGTGAACATGAGTTATGCCGAGTTCTACTAAATGGTCTATGCCAGTTTTATAGCCATTATAATTTGTATTTTCTTCAGTCATTCCGTATAATGAGGCTTTGTGTTTTATATTTGAACTCGTATGTGCAGTAAAATCCTTGACATGGAGTTCATATATTATTGCATCCGTTGGCTTTATTAACGGAGGTTCATCATGCTCTAAAAATCCATCTGGATTTGTCTTTGACAAATCTATTATACAAGATCTATTTGAATTTATACTAGAAGCAATTGAATAGGGGTCTGTTACTTCAAATTCATTTTCGACTATATAAGTGTAATAGTATCCATCTAAATCCCCTAAGACTTCTACTTCAAACACTCCATCTAGATCTTTACTCATACTGTAGTCATAACTCTCTAAGCTAAGTGCATCTTTAAAAAGCCTCAGTTTTACATTGTTTTTATCTGGAGCAAAAGTCCTGAAAATAGTGCTAGATGTAGCGTATATTGCTCCTAGTTCTTTGTTAGAAATCATTTCCAAACTGCGTTACTCCTTCCATGTTTAAAATAAATCATCAAATTGGCTTTTTACGACTGCATCTGAAGAATATTCCCTGATTAAAGCTATGCTAGAAATTGTCTTCGCATACCATTCACTCTTATTCAAGAAATGTTTATCGATTTCTCGCCTTGTTGATTTGTAATCTTCAAAGTCTTTTAATACTAAATTTATATCGTTAAATTTGATTAATAAATCAAATATCTCTTTGAATTCATCTGGTAAGAAAAGCCCATAAGCTCCGTTTAGAGTATCTACACTCTTTCTTAGAGCAATGTTTTTATAGTATAGTTCTTGAGAATTGTAGGTTTTATTCTCATATATATTTTGGACTTCTTTTTCTTCAGATCCAAATAGATAGATGTTCTCTTTTGTAGAATTTAAAAAGTCTAAATTGTATCTGTTTTTTGATCCTATTGCAAGGCTTCCATTGACCATGCTTATGAGTTTAAAAGCATATACTTTTTCTTTAGTAGGTGTCGC
>DAONLG010000092.1:0-5499 GCA_035406565.1 Soehngenia sp. | reverse complement strand
AACTTTAAGCATACATCTTAAGGTAGCCTATATCTGAATATGTTTTTATGTGAATCCTGAATTATTAGTATTGTCATATCTTATTCAAAAGTATTAACTTTGCAGCATTATTTATCAATTAAAATTTTATAAAAATGGCAGAGAACAATCAGAATAAAAGCTTTAGTGATTACTTATATATATTATTTAAATGGAAAAGATTTATTTTCATAAATCTGATATTAATTGCTGGTATATCTCTTGGAGTTTTATTTTTGTTTCCAAATACTTATAAAGCTACTACAATAATTATATCTCATAGGATTTCTACAGTTTCAGAAGCTGATTTAATAATAGTTCTAGAGGACGGAATGATAGTTGAACAAGGTACTCATGAGGAGTTAATAAGAACTGAGGGCCTTTATAAGAGAATTTATGAAATCCAATCGTCTATTGAAGATGATTTGGAGTTGGAGCTGGAGGTGTAGTATGGAAGATAAAGACGATGTTACTAAAAAGGTAAATATCGAAATATGGAAAAATTTCTTTAAATATTTAAAGCCCTATAAGAATAGGTTTTTACTTCTGATTGCCTTGAATGTTGGTTTAGGTTTTCTTGACAGTACTTTCCCGATGTTTACCAGATATGCCGTTGATAATTTTATAGCTAATAAGAGTTTTGATGGCTTACCTATTTTTGCACTTTTATATGTATTAGCTATTGCTATTTTAAGCTTAATAATATTTTTGTTCATCAAATACGCTGGTGAATTAGAAAACCAAATGGCTTATGATTTAAGAAAAAAAGGTTTTCTAAAGCTTCAAGAGCTCTCACTGTCTTACTATGACAATAAAGCTGTAGGCTGGCTCATGGCAAGGATGACTTCAGATATCACTAGGTTGAGTGAAACGATATCATGGGGTTTAGTTGATTTTTCTTGGGGTATTACGGTTATGATAGGCGTCACCATATATATGTTTATATTGAGTCCTAAACTAGCTATAATAACTTTGATGGTTGTGCCACCACTGGCTGTGATCAGCATTTATTTCCAAAGAAAAATTTTGACTGCTCAAAGGCGAGTTAGAAAGATAAATTCTGAGATAACTGGTGCATATAACGAAGATATCC
Source organism: Soehngenia sp. (assembly GCA_035406565.1). Taxonomy (GTDB): domain Bacteria; phylum Bacillota; class Clostridia; order Tissierellales; family Tissierellaceae; genus Soehngenia. The sequence goes on along the minus strand of DAONLG010000092.1, from coordinate 4,388 downwards.
AAGGCGCTAAAACCACAAAGACCTTGGTGAGGGAAGAATTAAATTTAAATGAATTTTCAGAGCTTACAACTTCATATAAAAAGAACTCCATAAGGGCTACTGTAATTTCTTCGATATATATACCAATTGTAATAACAATCGCAAGTGTTGGCACTGCATTGGCTGTGGTAAATGGCGGTCATGAATTTTTAGTTGGTGCTATTACTTATGGTACACTGTTTGCTTTTATAACATACACAGGTCAATTTTTCGAACCTGTGATGCAAATGGCAGCTATATTAGCAGATATGCAAATTGCTCAAGCTTCGGCTGAAAGGGTTTTTCAACTGTTAGAGGAAGAACCCTCGATTAAAGACTCTCCTGAAGTGATTGAAAAATATGGTGGTTTAACTAATTTAAGAAAAGACCTCCTGCCTCCTATAAGAGGTGATGTTGAGTTTAAAAATGTCAGTTTTTCATATAAAGAGGGAGAGCCTGTATTAAAAAACTTCAATTTAAAAGTAAATGCAGGTCAAACAATAGCTTTAGTCGGTGAAACTGGCTCTGGTAAAAGCACTATAGTAAATTTATTTTGTAGATTTTATGAACCGACTGAGGGTGAAATATTCATTGATGGCATAAATTACAAAGATATGCCTATTAAATGGATCCACGAGAACCTCGGATATGTGCTTCAAGCTCCACACCTGTTTAGTGGGACAATAAAGGAAAACGTCAGATATGGAAAGTTAGATGCGACAGATGAAGAAATAATTGAAGCTTGTAAATTAGTTGATGCTCATAAATTTATCATACAGATGGAGAAAGGTTATGAAACAGAGGTAGGTGAAGGCGGAGGATTGTTGTCAACCGGGCAAAAACAACTCATATCATTTGCAAGAGCAATTGTAAGAAATCCGAGATTGTTTGTGCTTGATGAAGCTACTTCATCTATTGACACCGAAACTGAAATGATAATACAAAGAGCTATAAACAAAGTCTTATCGGGAAGAACGAGTTTTGTAATAGCTCATAGACTTTCAACTATAAAAAATGCTGATAGAATACTCGTCATCCACAACGGAGAAGTGATTGAAGATGGTACTCATAGAGAACTTATTAAAGCTAAAGGGTATTACTATAAATTATACACCAACCAATTTATTGAAGAAAAAAGTGTATTAGAACTTGAGAAATAAATCTTTTATTAATAAAAATATTGCTAAGCCATAAAACATTCCAAAGATAACATCTGTAGGATAGTGAACTCCAAGATATAGTCTACTAAAGCTCATCAAAACTGTATATAAAGATGAAATCAAATAAGCTGTTTTTTTCGTTTTGATGCTTTTATCTCTTGTGAGTAAATATGCAATAGTGAAAGAAAGACTAGCAGCTACCATTGCGTGCCCGCTTGGAAAACTGTATGAAGTTTCCACTGCTTTAAAAAATTCCACTGGTCTTTCTCTCTTTATGATGTTTTTTATGAGAGCATTTAATCCTAAGCTGCCAAGTGAGGCAGATATAATCATAAATATTTCTCTAAATTGCTTTTTATAGAGTAAGTAAATGACAATTAAAGAGATTGCTGGCACTAGAAAAGAAGAAGATCCAACAAAAGATACAAACTTCATTATATTTAGGATAATTTGGTTTTGATGATTGTCTAAAACCATGAGTATCTTTTCATCAAATTTTAACACAAAATTAAAGAAACTATCACTAAACGATAACATTAACACTGAGATTAATGCTACAATATATATGTAGAAAGTTTTAAATAAACTTTTTTTCATGAATTTCCCCCTAATTTAAATTTAGGCAGCGATAACGCTGCCTAAACTATTTTTTCTTCCTTTTAGAAACCATATGAATGGCTTTATCGTCTAAACCTAATGTCGCTTCTGAAAATGCTTCAGATAGTGTCGGATGTGCGTGAATTGTTCTTGTTATAGCTTTTGCATCTAATTTATTTGCAATAGCTAAAGCTCCTTCATGAATTAAATCATTTGCATGAGGGCCAAGTATGTGGACTCCCAATATCATATCATCTGGTGATGCGATGATTTTAACTATCCCTTCAGCTTCACCCAATGTAACGGCTTTTCCATTTGCAGAAAACATGAATTTGCTGACTTTGTACTCTCTTCCCATTTCTTTTAATTTTTCTTCAGTAAATCCTACTTGTGCTACCTCTGTCATAGTAAACACACAAGATGGATACACATCCAAGTTTATATCTGGGTTTTCTCCTAAAATTCGTTCAACTACATATTCTCCCTGAGCAGAAGCTACATGTGCAAGTTGAATACCTCTTGAGTTTACATCTCCTATAGCATAGACATGAGGTACTGTGGTTTCAAAGTTTTCATCTACTTTTATACCCTTTGGTGAATATTCAATGCCCACTTTATCAAGTTCTAGGCCTTCTACGTTTGGAGCTCTTCCAGAGGCTATCAAAACATAATTACCTTCTACTGTAATCTCTTCGTCTTTTTCTTTGTACTTAGCTATAACTTTTAATTTACCATCTTCTCTTAAAATTTCTTTTGCTCTTATATCTACATAGACTTCTATGCCCTGTTTTTTCAAAGTTGGTGTCAGTCTTTTTGCAATTTCTTTATCCCCATCTTTTAAAATTCTAGATGCTAAAAGTATGACGTTTGAACCTAATTCTTTGTATATGCTTGCAAATTCAAGTCCGATGACTCCGCCTCCGACCACAATCAAAGTTTCTGGTATTTCATCAAGTTCTAAGAGTTCATCAGAGGTTATGACTCCTTCTAAATCAACTCCTTTTGTCTCGGTCATTTGAGCTGACGAGCCAGTGGCTATGATGATTTCATCAGCTGTGACTATTTTTTCTTCTCCATTTTTTAAAGTGACCTTTAAAGTGTTTGCATTTTCAAACCTAGCTTTGCCATCGATAAGTTCGATATTTTTATAGGAAGAGATTAGTTTTTCAACTCCTCCTACTATATTTTCAACTACTTCTTCTTTTCTTTTAAGCAGAGCTTTACCATTCATTCTAAAGCCATCTACTTCAATGCCAAACTCATTTGCCCTTCTCATGTCAGATAATATCTTTGCATTTGTAAAATAAGTCTTTGTAGGGATACAGCCTCTATTTAAGCAAGTTCCCCCTACTCTTACATTTTCTATTAATGTAACATCTGCCCCTAGTTGAGCAGCCCGAATAGCTGCGACATATCCCCCGGGGCCAGCTCCAATTATGGCTATTTTTTTTGTCAAATAATACACCTACCCTTCGTATTTTACTATGATGTCTCTTGCTGCCTTTACTTCGTTTGGCCTTCTTACTACTGTGTTATGAGGTGCAGTCTTTAAAAGCTCTGGATTTTCTTTAGCTTCTTTGGCTATCTTTATCATCGCTTCAATAAATTCATCTAGTGTTTCTTTGCTTTCTGTTTCAGTTGGTTCTATCATTAGCGCTTCATTGATGATGAGTGGGAAATAAACTGTCGGTGGATGATAGCCATAATCTAGTAATCTCTTGGCAATATCTAAAGTTATGACCTCACTTAATGAATCTTTCAAACCTCCCAAAACAAACTCATGCTTGTAAATTGTATCTATTGGCAAATAATAGTCTTCTTTTAAATGTTCTTTTAAATAGTTCGCATTTAAAACCGCCATCTGTGATGCTTTCTTTAATCCATCGCTACCCATTGATAGTATATAAGTGTAAGCTCTTACCAATATGCCAAAGTGTCCATAAAAATCTTTCATCTTGCCAATTGATTGTGGATAATCATAATCAAGATAAAACTGGTCATTATCTTTTTTTACTATTGGTACTGGTAAAAATGGCACTAAATCTTTTTTAACTCCGACTGGCCCAGATCCGGGTCCTCCTCCGCCATGAGGTGTTGAAAAAGTCTTGTGTAGATTAAAGTGAACTACATCAAAACCCATATCTCCAGGTCTAGCATAGCCTAGAATGGCATTTGCATTTGCTCCATCGTAATAAAGCAATCCTCCAGCATCATGAACTATTTTTGCTATTTCTTTTATTCCCCTATCAAAAAGTCCAAGTGTGTTTGGATTTGTAAGCATCAATCCAGCTGTGTCTTCTCCAACTGCTTGTCTTAATTGCTCTAAATCTACTAGTCCTTCTTTTGTTGATTTTATCTCGATTATGTCATAACCAGCCATAGCTGCTGTTGCTGGATTTGTACCATGAGCCGAGTCTGGAACTATTATTTTGTTTCTCTTATTGTCATTTCTGCTTTCGTGATATGCTTTGATTAGCATTACACCTGTCAGCTCACCATGAGCCCCTGCAGCAGGTTGGAGTGTTATTTGATCCATGCCGGATATTTCACAGAGATAATTTTGAAGTTCATACATCAACTCTAATGAGCCTTGAACACAAGATTGGGGCTGAT
>DAONLG010000091.1:0-5660 GCA_035406565.1 Soehngenia sp. | reverse complement strand
GTCAGATGAGCATGGATGTAATGGGCATAAAGAAAGAAGAACTCTTTGATGGAGTAGAAATAGGCGGAGTTGCAACCTATTTAAATGCTGCAGATGAATCAAATGTAAATTTGTTTGTATAGAAAATATATTTTTACCCTAGACTTAAAATAAATTATAGTGTATACTATAAATGTAAATCAAAATTGTAATCATTACAATTTTGATTTACATGATTAATAAAACATAAGGGGGTTATATTTTATGAACGCAATGACACAAGATAATTTAAGATCTGCATTTGCAGGAGAAAGCCAAGCACATATGAGATATAGAATTTGGGCAGATAAGGCTGACAAAGATGGTTTTCCAACAGTAGCAAGACTATTTAGGGCAACATCAGATGCTGAGCAAATTCATGCTACATTTCACTTCAACGCTCTAAGAGATATTGTTGGATCATTTTTAGTAGCATCAGGTGGAGGATTTGGTTTAGGTTCAACATCTCAAAATCTTCAAGGTGCAATCGATGGAGAAATGCACGAAGTAACTCAAATGTACCCTGCTTACATAGCAGTAGCACAATTGCAGGGAGAAAAAGAAGCTGAAAATGCTATGAAATACGCAGTAGCAGCTGAAAAAGTACATGCAGAGCTTTATACAAAAGCTAAAGAATATGTAGACCAAGGGAAAGATTTAGACGCAAAAGTAGTAAAACTTTGCCCAGTCTGTGGTTATATAACAATAACTGGAGAAGAAGACAAATGCCCACTTTGTGGTGCATCAATCGACAAATTCATAGAGTATTAATCATTGAGCGCTTTTAAAAGCGCTCTTTAATCTGTAAGGGGTGATCACTTGTTTATAGAAGTCATTATAATATCTATACTCATAGCCTTTTTAAGAGGAGGAAAACTTAATAATCTTACATATGTTCGCATCAAAGGGATTGGATTTATGATACTTGGACTTGTCATCTACTCTATCTCAATAAGATATATTGCAAATACAAACAATGAAATCTCAAAAATTCTATTTTCAAATTTATCAATCATAAATATAATCACATTCGGATTAATATTATTTGGCTTATATAAAAATAAAAATATATCTGGAATAAAAACATCTATGATTGGAATAATTCTAAACCTGCTTCCAACTGTCGCAAATGGCGGGCGAATGCCTGTGTCAAAAAATGCACTTGAAAAATTAAACATGATTGATCAACTAAAAGTCCTAGAAGAAGACATTGTAATCACCCACACTCTCATGACAAATTCAACTAAATTTAAATTCCTTTCGGATATAATACCAGTTAAATACTTCTTGCCTAAAGTAATAAGCATAGGGGATATAGCATTATCCATAGGCATATTTCTAATGATTCAGAAATTTATGACTTCTAAAGATGTGTTGCAGTAAATTTTCATAAGATGTACAATTGTACTATAGTTAAATGGGAGTGGATTAGATGAAAAGAGGTATGAGATATATAATTGCAGTATTGATATTGTCGATATTATCTGGATGCAGCAGCATATATACTCAACCTGAAGCATCGCAAACCGATATTGATGAAAACGTTACCAGAGAAGAGTTAACTCCTACATTAGAACAACCACCTGAAACAGTTGAAAAAAATACAGAAATAGATATCCTTTTTGCCGGAGATATCATGCTTCATATGCCGCAAATAAATAGTGCAAAAGTTTCTTTTGGATATGATTTTACTCTGCCCTTTCAATATGTAAAGCCATATGTAGAAAAAGCAGACTTTGCGATTGCAAACATAGAAACATCCTTTTCAGATAAGGATAAACCCTTTAGCGGATTTCCTCTATTCAATTCACCTGTAGAAATTTTAGATGCAATAAAACTCACTGGTTTTGATTTACTTTCAACAGCTAATAATCATGTACTTGATCAAGGCAAAGATGGAATTATCAAGATGATTGATGAAATAGATAAAAGAGAATTGCTCTATGTCGGCACAAGTAAAGACATTTACACGCCTTACAGGATTGTTGATGTAGAGGGCATAAAGATTGGAATAATGACTTATGCTTTTTACTTAAATGGTTTAAACAGCCGATTAACTGACGATGAAAGAGGTAGAATGATAAATGTATTTGAAGAAAAAAGAGCTATAAAAGACATTGAAAACGCAAAAGCAGACGGAGCAGAATTTATAATACTCTTTTTGCATTGGGGGAATGAGTATCAAACAACTGCAAGCGACTATCAAAGGCAAACTGCGAAAACACTTGCAGAAAATGGAGCTGATATAATCATAGGCTCTCATCCCCATGTGATACAAGACAGTGAAACTATAGATGTAGGAAATAAAAAAGTAAATGTTTTTTATTCGCTCGGAAATTTTTATTCTAATCAGAGAAAAGAAACCATGGGCAACTCACTGACAGAAGATGGTGCTATGCTAAATTTACATATAGTTAAAGATAATCTTTCAAATGAAGTCAAATTAGAAAGAGTTACGCCAATACCAACATGGGTTTACAAGAGAAAAACAAATGAAAAAAATGAATACTTTATCCTGCCTGTAAAAGATGCCCTTGACGGAAACCTAGACATAGATTTGCCTGAAGGTGTTTTAACGAGACTAAAGAAAAGTTATGAAGATACCTCTACACAGCTTAATTTATATATAAATTGACACAAATAGCTCTTATTAATGTATAATATAAGAATAGACCAATGCAAAGGATGGGTAACTCATGCAAAGTATAATAAATTCTTTCATAAACATAAGAATAAGAGATATCATAGACATATTAATAGTCGCTTTTGTATTATATAGGATATTGCTATTGATAAAAGAAACTCGTGCTGAACAGCTGATGAAAGGGATAGGCATACTATTAGTCTTAACTAAGCTGAGCGAATGGGCAGAGCTATATACAATCAATTGGATATTAAGCAATGCCATGACCGTAGGTACATTGGCACTTTTGATAGTATTTCAGCCAGAACTAAGAAGAGGACTTGAATCTCTTGGGAGGAGCAGATTTTTCACAAAGTCATTTGTTGACATAAGGACAGAGAACATGGCAAATGTAGTAGATGAAATAGTTGAGGCTTGCGCATCGCTATCCAGACAAAAGATTGGAGCCCTCATGGTATTTGAAAGACAAACTGGATTAAATGAGATAGTGGAGACCGGAACTAAGATAAATGGCAATGTAAGTGCCGATTTATTGATAAATATATTCATACCAAACACACCACTTCATGACGGAGCAGTTATCATAAAAGACAATATAATAAAAGCAGCAGCTTGTTTTTTGCCTCTTTCAGAGAGCAGCGCAATATCTAGAGAATTAGGGACAAGACATAGAGCGGCTATCGGCATAACCGAAAGATCTGACAGTCTTGCAGTGATAGTATCCGAAGAAACAGGTGCGATATCAGTTGCTGAAAATGGCAATATTTCAAGATATATTGATCCTGAGACTCTAAAAGAAATCTTACTCAACATGTATAAACCCAAGAATGGAAAGGATTCATTCTTGAAATGGAGGTCCAAATATGGAAAAGAGGAATAACAATTTGTCCTTAAAACTAGCTACTCTAGTCGTAGCTATTCTTCTATGGAGCTACGTTATGAGTGAGGTCAACCCTATCATTAGGAAAGAGTTTAAAAATATAACAGTCAATTACTTAAACGTTCAATCCCTAGAGAGGCAGGGCCTCGTAATAATGAGCCCTGAAAGTGCAAAAGTAAATGTAGAGATTACTGGTAAGAAAAAAGAGGTAGATAAAGTACTAGCTTCAAACATATATGCAGAGGTTGATTTAACAGGCTATGGAGAAGGCCAGGTTAGAGTACCCATCACAGTTGAATTATTAAATAACACTGCAGATGTCATAGTAAGCAATATATCACCTCAAGAAGTCTTATTCACCTTAGAAAAAACAATCACGAAGGAAATAACTATAACACCTGAGACAATAGGCGAGATGGATGAGAAATACGTTGTAGGAGATATTGTATCTGAACCAGAAACCATAATCATAAGGGGACCAAGAAGCTGGGTAAATGAAGTAGATAGAGCTGTAGCGACAGTAGATGTGACAAATAAGACTAAAGATTTCACAGATACAGTGCCTATAAAGCTACTAAATAGTGAAGGCGAAGAAGTAGTTGGAGTTGAAAAAGAACCAAACTTTGCAAAACTTACAGTGCCTATACTTCAAACTAAAGAACTGCCAGTAGAACTAGTCATCGAAGGCGATGCTCCTGTAAATACTTCAATAACAAATATTTTGCTAAACCCAAGCACAGTTAAAGTAAAAGGGTATGAACAAGATTTGAATTTATTAGAAAACATCAAGACAAAACCTGTGGACATAAATCAACTGCTAGATACAAATATGATAGAAGTAGAACTAGATTTACCTGAAGGCATAGAACTAGTAGATCCAACTATCAAAGTGTCTGCGACGTATACATTGGAAGAAATGATAGAAAAGACATTTGAGATAAAGTTAAGCGAAATGAAAATATTAAATTTATCTCAAGATTTGAAGCTTGATGACGAAAGTTTAGAAAAAAGCGTAAAAGTGACAGTAAAAGGATTAAAAAATATCATAGACGAAATAAATAAAGATGATTTAACGCCAACTGTAGACCTTGACAATTTAACTGAAGGAACTCACCAAGTGACACTCACTTGGCCTACAGTTGAAAATATAATCATATCAAAAGTAGACCCTGAAACATTAAATATAAGTTTAATCAATAATTAAGGGGGAAATTTATGGAAAAAAGATATGTATTAGCGATAAACCCTGGCTCAACATCGACAAAAGTCTCTTTGTTTGAAGGAGAAAAAGAAGTAAAATCTAAAAAACTTGATCACGACAAAAAGGACTTGGAGAATTTTGACAAAATAATTGACCAGTTTTCATACAGATTAAAAGCTATCGAAGACTGGCTCAATGAAGAAAACATAAATCTTGAATCCCTTAGAGCAGTAGTCGGCAGAGGTGGACTTTTAAGGCCAATGCCAAGTGGAACTTACCTTGTAACAGATGCTATGATACTTGATCTTAAAATCGGCATCCAAGGCGAACATGCATCAAATTTAGGAGGAATACTTGCTAGAGACATAGCCGACAGAGTAAACATCAATGCCTATATAGTCGATCCTGTAGCAGTAGATGAGCTCGAAGATGTTGCGCGTATATCAGGGCTTAAAGAGATTCCCAGAAGGTCTCTTGGACATGCTTTAAACATCAAAGCGATTTGCCATAGATATGCAGATGAAAAAGGGAAGAAAATAGAGGAATTAAATTTAGTCATAGCTCATCTAGGCGGCGGGATATCAATATCTCCAATCAAAAACGGCAGGATAGTTGATACGAACAATGCAAACCAAATGGGACCATTTTCCCCAGAAAGATCAGGCACACTCCCAGTTGGAGATTTAGTAGAACTATGCTTTTCTAACAAATATCAAGAAAAAGAATTAAGGAAAATGACACATGGAAAAGGCGGGCTTGTATCTTACCTAGGTACTTTCGATGGCAGAGAAGTTTTAAAGAGAATAGAAAATGGAGACACTTACGCTAAATTGATCTATGATGCAATGTGCTATCAAATAGGTAAAGAAATAGCTTCTATGGCGACAGTACTCAAGGGAAATGTAGAGGCAATCCTA
>DAONLG010000090.1:0-5772 GCA_035406565.1 Soehngenia sp. | reverse complement strand
AAAACCAGAGAATACATTTATATCAATTGCAACAGGTGGAACTGGTGGAACGTATTACCCATTAGGCGGAGCAATTGCAAAGATATTTAATGAAAACATCGAAGGGGTCACTGCAAATGCTCAATCCACAGGTGCTAGCGTTGAAAATATCAATTTAATATCACAAGGTGAAGCTGAAGTTGGGTTTGTACAAAATGATGTTGCTTATTATGCTTGGACTGGAAGTGAAACTTTTCAGGACAAAGAAAAGGTGACAAATATTAGAGGGATGGCAATGCTTTATCCAGAAGTAATTCAAATAATCGCCACTAAAGACTCAGGCATACAGTCTGTAGAAGATTTAAAGGGAAAGAAAGTCGCAGTTGGTGCACCTGGCTCAGGAACTGAGGTAAATGCTAGACAAATCCTTGCAGAATACGACCTTACATATGATGACCTAGGTAAAGCAGATTATCTGTCTTTTAATGAAGCCAGTGATCAATTAAAGAATAAACAAATAGATGCAGCATTTGTAACAGCAGCTATTCCAACATCAGCAGTAACTGAAGTTACTCAAACAGCTGATATTGTAATAGTATCTTTAGATAAAGAGAAAATTGCATCATTGAAACAAAAATATCCATTTTATACTGAAGTTATCATACCAAAGGACAGTTATAAAAACCAAAATGAAGATGTAGTTGCAGCTGCAGTAATGGCAATGCTAATAGTTCCTGAGGATTTAGACGAGGATTTAGTTTACAATATGACAAAATCAATTTTTGAAAACCGACAAATTATAATAGATACACACGATAAAGGAAACGATATAAAACTTGAAACTGCTCTTGAGGGCATGCCAATTGATTTACATCCAGGAGCTGAAAAATACTATGTTGAACAAGGAATTAAGTGATAAAGATTTAAAAAAAGGCTCTTCAAATAGAGGAGTCTTTCTAATAATAATCTCATTATTCATATTTATGATATTCACATATCCTTTGAATTTATTAGTCGTGAGTGATTATAGAAGTGGAGAAATTCTAAAGACATGGATTTTAAAAGAAGATGAATTCAAAGTTTCATATACTCATTCTGTAGAATTAACAGAAGTTGAGGAATATTATGAGATTAATGAAGGATATATCATATTAAAAGAGACGATTTTTAGGTCATATGGAGCTGGTTTACCTGCGACAACAAAATACGACTTCGAAAAGACAAATGATGGTTTTAGAATTTACAATATCAAAGAAAAATTCAAAGAACTGATTTATAGGACTGGAGCTGTGAGAGCAGACCACAGATTATTTTTAAACAATGAGGAATACAAATTCTTAGATTTTTCAAGTCCGATGCAGGCTGTTAAATTCAGTTCTAGAAAAATAAGCTTCATAAGATATTTGACAAGGAGGTTATAAAATTGGCGAATAAAGATAGTTCTCACATTGAACAAAACCTAGATGTAGATAAATTATTAGAATCATACGATAAAGATACCTCTAAGCTTAGAAAATTAAAGGGTAATATTGACAATATAACAAGAGCTATCGCAATAGCGATGTCTTTATTTCACCTCTATACTGCAGGATTTGGAACGCTCTTATCATATAAACAAAGATCACTTCATATAATGTTTGCGTTTGTTTTGGGATTTTTACTTTATCCATCTAGTAAAAAATCAAATAAAGAAAAACCATCTGTGCTAGATTATATTTTTATAATATTGACTGTTGCAGTCTTTGGGTATATATTTGTCTTCTCTGATACCATTGCAGCTAAAGGCGGGAGTGCGACAAATATTGATTTAGTATTAGGAATGTTGGCGATCTTTATAACATTGGAAATCACGAGAAGAGCAGTAGGGCCTGAACTTCCGATAGTTGCTATTTTATTTCTGATTTATGCATATTTTGGCCCATATATGCCAGGATTGTTAGCTCATAGAGGATTTTCCATCGAAAGAATAATCTCTCATATGTACTTAGGTTTAGAAGGAATTATGGGAATACCTCTTGGTGTTTCAGCTACTTTTGTATTCATGTTCATATTATTTGGGGCAGTCCTTGATAAAACAGGAGTAGGTAAGTTTTTTATAGATTTAGCTTATGGTTTAACTGGAAGTTTTAAAAGTGGACCTGCTATGACTGCAGTAGTTGCAAGTGGCTTTATGGGATCTATCTCAGGCAGCTCAGTAGCAAATACTGTAACTACAGGAGCTTTTACAATTCCGTTGATGAAAAAAACTGGATACAAACCTTACTTTGCAGGTGCTGTAGAAGCAGCCGCATCTACTGGAGGGCAGATAATGCCACCGGTAATGGGTGCTGCAGCATTTATTATGGCGGAGTTTACAGGGATTGCTTATTCAAAGATAATAATAGCAGCGGCGATTCCTGCAATATTATATTATTTTGCAGTAGGAACTATGGTGCATCTAGAAGCTTCAAAACTAGGGCTTAAAGGATTGCCAAGAGAAATGCTGCCAAGCATAAGACAACTTCTCATCAGCAAAGGGTATTTATTGATTCCATTAATTTCAGTTATAGTATTTTTAGTCACAGGCAACACTCCAACATTAGCTGCATTTAAAGCCATTGCTATAAGCATAATCGTAGCCATAATAGTTGCTCTAGTTAAGAAAGATAAGTCCTTTACTTTCAAAGATTTTTTAGATGCTCTTGAATCAGGAGCAAAAGGAGCTATAACAGTAGCTTGTGCTTGTGCATGTGCTGGGATGATAGTTGGCGTTGTAACTTTAACAGGGTTAGGCTTAAGAATAGCAGAAATAATAGTGACTCTAGCAAATGGAAATTTACTTCTCACGCTATTTTTTACAATGCTAGCTTCAATTATTTTAGGCATGGGTTTACCTACGACTGCAAAATATATTGTATTAGCAACCATGGCAGTACCAGCACTAGTCAGCCTTGATGTAAATATAATGGCTGCACACTTGTTTATTTTATATTTTGGGGTAGTAGCAGATATAACTCCACCTGTTGCATTAGCCGCATATGCAGGAGCAGGGATAGCAGGAGCAAATTCAATGAAAACAGGGTTACAGGCTGTGAAATTGGCACTTGCCGCCTTTATAGTACCATATATTTTTGCGATTGATCCTCACCTGATACTCGTAGAAAATGTAGTAGGAGGAGAAGTGCAATTTATATCAGTGCTGGAAGCTCTGCCAGTAGCGTTAAGTGCTATGATAGGCATAGTTTGTTTAGCAGCAGCAGTTGAAGGGCATTTGATCAAAAAAACTAATATAATAGAAAGAATTGCACTATTAGCAGCAGCTTTGTTGCTGTTAAAACCAGGAATTTTAACTGATTCTTTTGGAATAATTGTGCTTGTTGTGATATATTTTTTACAAAAAAACAAATTAAAAAATTCCCCCGCTTTTGAATAAAGACTGTGGCTTGCCACAGTCTTTTTATAAATCAACTTTAATCAATATAGGCTTATGAGATAATTCAATTGATTGATTTTCAATGATAACTTTAGAATTGTCATATAGATTTTCGTATTCCCCATCAGCAATTTCTGGTATATCAAAATACCCTTCAGAATGAGATTCTAATTTTAACTTGCCAGTTTTTCCCTCTACGTTGAATATCCCAAATAACCACTCTCCATTTAACACATAAGTTCCGAGAATGACACCTTTTTTATCGATATTGTGCAATTTATATCTTCCATTAACAAAAATTGGCATTTTCTTCAGTTCTGCAAATTTTTTTATCTTTAAATGAAAATCTGAGTTTAATCCACTCCAATCGACAGGATCTTTATCAAATAGCGATGGGAGTTTTTTATCTTTTGCCTCTTGACCAGCATATATAAGAGCTGTCCCTTTTTCAAAGAACAAAAATGCACTCCATTGTAAGAGCAAATCTTCTGGCAACATTGAAGCAATTCTTGGCCTATCATGATTTTCAAGGTATCTTAATTTAACATAATTTTCAGGATAAATATATTCTTGTATCCTTTTTTTCTCCAGATAATCCTCAAGGGTTGCCTCTCCATTTAAATATTTCAAGAATTCTCCATGTGTATCATAATCATAACATATATCAAATGCTTGATACATTTCGCAATCAGAAGCAGCATATATGCCTTGATTTCTAACATACTCTAGAAATGAACCCTCAATAGTTTCTGCAAGCATTATTATATCAGGATTTATTTCTTTTAACTTTTGCCTTGCCTCAAGCCAAAACTCTATTGGTACCATGCTTGCTACATCGCATCTAAAACCATCGACACCAAGGCTTGCCCAATATTTTAAAGATTCGATTTGTTTGTCCCATAGTTTTCTATTTGCATAATCTAAATCTATGATATCAGACCAGTCAGCTACTTTATTTCCAAGTGAACCATCACTCTTTTTATAATAAAAATCAGGATTTTCAGTTAAATAAATTGAATCATGAGAGGTATGGTTGTAAACCACATCGATCATGACTTTTAAATTTAATTGATGAGCTCTGTTGAGTAGGTTTATAAAATCATCCAATGTGCCATAATCTTCACTTATTTGCATATAGTCATAAATTGAGTATGGGGAGCCAAGGCTGCCCTTTCTATTTAATTTTCCCACAGGATGGATTGGCATAAGCCAGACTATATCTGTACCTAAACTTTTAATTCTTTCTAAATCATCAGTAACTGAATTGAAATCACCTTTTTCAGAGTGATTTCTCACATATACTTCATAGATTGTCATATTTCTAAGTGAAATATCTGTATCCTTTGCCATGGCGAAACTCCTTTCAAATTGATATGATATTAATTTATAATTATAGCATAAATAGTATAAATATTATATGATAAGAGTATTAAATAGTGAGGTGGCGAAATGGATCAAAAAGAGAGAATGATAAATCAACTTCCATACAAATCGAACTTGGATGGACTATTGGAGGACAGACTCAAAAATAAGAGAAAAATATACGACTATAATCACACATACCCCGATGATTTAGAAAAACTGCATGAAATGATTAAAGATATAGTAGTTGCAAAGGGGAGTATTCACATTGAACCTCCATTTTACTGTGATTATGGATATAACATAGAAGTAGGCGATGGATTTTACGCAAACCACAACTTAGTCATACTCGATGTAGGGAAAGTCACAATAGGAAAGAACTGCTTATTTGCAACCAATGTTTCGATACTCACAGCAGGCCACCCAATTCACCCCGATTCAAGAAATTCGGGCTATGAATATGGTATTCCCATAAAAATTGGCGACAATGTTTGGTTAGGCGGCTCGGTTGTTGTTTTGCCAGGAGTGACAATCGGAAACAATGTCGTCATTGGAGCGGGAAGTGTAGTAACAAAAGACATCCCTGATGATGTCATAGCAGTAGGGAATCCATGCAAAGTGATCAGAAAGATAACAGAAGAAGACAAAAAATACTATTATAAAGACAGAATATTCGATGTAGAGGATTATAAATAATTGACAAACCCCTTAAATTAATGTAGAATATTATGGTAGTAAGCACCCGTAGCTCAGTAGGATAGAGCGGTGCCCTCCTAAGGCATGTGCAGGGGTTCGATTCCTCTCGGGTGCACCATCATAGGTGATTTTATGGATGAACTTTTCATGAAAAGGGCTATTGAACTAGCAAAATTAAGCACCTGCGACGTACCTGTAGGTGCTGTTATTGTGCATGAAGAAAGAATAATAGCAGAAGGCTATAACATGAAAGAAATCACAAAAGATCCAACAGATCATGCAGAAATAATAGCTATAAAAAGAGCCTCACAGGTTTTAGGTGG
>DAONLG010000089.1:0-5814 GCA_035406565.1 Soehngenia sp. | reverse complement strand
AGTTATAGCTTGTCCTTGTGCGTTGGGTTTAGCTACGCCCACAGCGATTATGGTGGGGACAGGAAAGGGAGCTGAACATGGTATATTGATAAAATCTGGAGAGCATCTAGAACTTGCTCACAAATTGACGACAATTGTACTAGATAAGACTGGCACCATTACCAAGGGATCACCTGAAGTAATCTATGTAGAAAGCTTTGACAACATTCGTGAGAACGAATTAATCGAGCTTGCAGCTGCAGTCGAAAACACTTCTGAGCATCCATTGGGAGAAGCGGTAGTAAATTATGCAAAGGCAAAGAATATTGAATTTAAAGAAACAAAAGACTTCAATGCGATTCCTGGAAAGGGAATAAAAGCCATATATAATGGGAAGAAAATCGCAATAGGTAATAGAGCTTTAATAAAAGAAAATTTGATAGAAATTGATGATAATATAGAAGAAAAGATAGCAGAACTTGAGAATAAAGGCCAAACTGTGATTATAGTTTCTGTTGACAATGAAATAAGTGGTATCATAGGTATAGCAGATAAAATAAAAGAAAGCTCTTATGAAGCGATTAAGAAAATGAAAGAAATGGGCTTAGAGCTTTATATGATCACAGGAGACAATGAAAGGACAGCTAAAGCAATAGCAAGAGAAGTATCAATTGAAAATGTAATCGCCGAAGTATTGCCTGAAAACAAAGAAAAGATCGTAACAAAACTAAAAAAAGAAGGTAAAATCGTCGGCATGGTAGGAGATGGAATAAATGACGCACCGGCATTAGCAAGCGCAGATGTTGGGTTTGCAATAGGAACAGGTACTGACATTGCCATCGAAGCCTCAGATATCACTTTAATAAAAGGTGATTTAAATGGTGTAGTAACAGCTATAAGGCTTAGCCATAGGACAATGAGAACCATCAAACAAAATTTGTTTTGGGCATTTTTCTACAATACAATAGGGATTCCATTTGCAGCATTAGGATACTTGAATCCTATGATAGCAGGAGCAGCAATGGCATTTAGCTCTGTAACTGTAGTAAGTAATTCTTTAAGACTAAGAAATTTTAAATAATGAAAGGGGAATTTTAAATGGAAAAAATAATATCAATCGAAGGTATGTCTTGTGAACACTGTGTAAAAGCAGTCACAAATGCTTTAAAAGAAGTTGATGGGGTAGAAGATGTAAAGGTGAATTTAGAAGCTAAAAACGCTGTTGTAAAGGGAACGAATTTAGACGATAATAAATTAAAAGGAGCAGTTGAAGAAGCAGGCTACGATGTAGTGAGCATAAATTAGGTGATGCAAATGAATGCTGAAAAAGAAATAGCTTTAAGAAAGCTAAAAACGGCAAGGGGACAAATTGACGGAATAATAAAGATGATAGAGTCTGATAGATATTGTGTCGATATATCAACTCAAATACTCTCTACTATTGCGCTTCTAAAAAAAGCTAATATTGATGTATTAAATGGGCACATCAGAACTTGTGTAGCATCAGCTATACTCGAAGGTGAAGACAAAGGCAAGGAAAAAATTGACGAAGTCATAAATATAATAGACAAATATATAAAATAGTGGAGCTTAAGCTCCACTATTTTATATATTATTATGATACAAGGATAAAAATTTATATAAATGGGTAAAAAAGTATTGAAATTATAAAAATAATTTTATATAATAATTAAAGGTCAAAGATAGTCAAAGACAAAATAAAATAATTTGACCAAGAGAAAGTGGGTGATGTGTATGGAGTATAAGGACTATTATAAAATACTAGAAGTAGATAAAAATGCGACTCAAGACGAAATTAAAAAATCATTCAGGAAACTAGCTAAAAAGTACCACCCAGATTTGCACCCTGATGACCCGAAAGCTCAAGAGAAATTTAAAGAGATAAATGAAGCATATGAAGTTCTTGGCGATGAAGAAAAAAGAAAGAAATACGATCAATTTGGCCAATACGGATTTAATGGAGGAGAACAATTTGATCCATCTCAATTTGGATTTGGTAATTTCCAAGGTGGTAGAACATATACCTATACTACAGACAATATGGGCGATTTTAGTGACTTCTTTAATCTGATATTCGGCAATGACATGGGCAGTTCTAGCTCAAGAGGATTTAATGTAGGCGATATATTTGGGTCAAGAAGTTCCCAAAGAAAGCAAAAAAGACAAAAACCAAATTATGAAGCTGAACTTACGATAACTCTTGAAGAAGCCTATAAAGGTTCATCAAGAGATGTTATGCTCAATATAAATGGAGAAAACAAGACTATTACTGTAAAAATTCCTAAAGGCATAACAGAAGGCAAAAAAGTAAAAGTCAAGGGAGATAAGTGGGGACTAGATGGAGATATACTCTTTAAGATAAATATCAAAGAAGATGAAAACATTAGATTAGAGGGTTTAGATATATATAAAAAAGTAAAAGTATATCCATGGCAAGCATACTTTGGAGATAAGATCATAGTTACTACGCTAGATGGAAAAATTAGAGTTGAGATACCTGAAAAGACAAATTCAGGAAAGAGATTGAGACTTTCTAAAAAAGGATTTGTAGATTTAAAAGGCAACAAAGGAGACCTATATCTTGAAGTAGAAATAGTAAATCCCGAAAACATGACAAAAGAACAAGAAGAGCTATACAGAAAACTTAAAGAAATAACCAACCAAAATATAAATAATTAAGTGAGGTGATAGTATGGATTTAGAAAAATTCACACAAAAAAGTATAGAAGCTATACAAGAATCACAAAACATAGCAATAAAATTAGGGAATCCTCAACTAGAAGATATCCATATTCACTTGGCACTCTTAAATGATAGAGACGGACTTATACCAAGAGTATTATCCCTGATGGATTTAAATCCAGAGTTAGTAAGAGCGGATATTGAAAGAAAGGTAGAAAAACTTCCAAAACAAACTGGCGGCTCACTCTACCCAAGTAGAATATATTCTAAAATATTGGTCGATGCAGAAGAAGAAGCAAAGAAATTTAATGATCAATATGTGAGTGTGGAACACTTATATTTAGCTATACTGAATCAAAAAGGGTCTATGTCCGAAGAGATACTTAAGAAATACAATATAAACAGACAAAGATTCTTAGAAGCGCTCAGAAAAGTAAGAGGTAATCAAACCGTTACTTCAGATAATCCTGAAGCAACCTATGAGGCTCTCACCAGATTTGGAAGAGACCTTGTTGATGAAGCTAGAAAAGGGAAGCTTGATCCAGTCATAGGAAGAGACAATGAGATAAGAAATGTAATTAGGATACTTTCAAGAAGGACTAAAAACAATCCAGTGCTAATTGGAGATCCAGGAGTAGGTAAGACTGCGATAGTAGAAGGTCTAGCACAAAGGATAGTCAACGGAGATGTACCTGAAGGTTTAAAAGATAAGACTATATTTGCACTGGATATGGGTGCGTTGATAGCTGGGGCAAAATACAGAGGAGAATTTGAAGAAAGACTAAAAGCAGTTTTATCTGAAATTCAAAAATCAAACGGAAGAATAATACTATTTATAGACGAGATTCACAATATAGTTGGTGCTGGTAGAACAGAAGGAGCTATGGATGCATCTAACCTCTTAAAGCCAATGCTAGCAAGAGGAGAATTGCATACAATCGGTGCAACAACTCTAGATGAATACAGAAAATACATTGAAAAAGATGCAGCTTTAGAAAGAAGATTCCAAAAGGTGTTAGTAACAGAACCATCAGTAGAAGATACGATATCTATACTAAGAGGACTCAAAGAAAAATATGAAATTCACCATGGAATAAGAATTTCTGATGGAGCTGTTATAGCAGCAGCAACTCTATCCGATAGATATATTACAGATAGATTTTTGCCTGACAAAGCGATCGATTTAATGGATGAAGCTTGTGCAATGCTAAGAACAGAAATTGACAGCATGCCTCAAGAAATAGATGAAGTGCGAAGAAGAATACTTCAACTTGAAATAGAAAGAGAGGCACTAAAAAAAGAAACTGATGAAGCATCGAAGCAAAGACTGCAAAAGCTTGAATTAGAACTATCGGAGTTAAAAGATAAATTCAATTTGCTGAAAGCACAATGGGAAGAAGAAAAGAAAGAAATTGAAAAAGTTAAGAAAATCAAAGAAGAAATAGATAAAGTAAAACGAGAAATAGAAGAAGCTGAAAGAAATTATGATCTTGAAAGACTATCACAATTAAAATACGGAAGATTAGTTGAACTAGAAAAGCAATTGGCAGAAGCTCAACAAAAAGACAATACTAGAGAAAGAATGCTCAAAGAAGAAGTAACCGAAGAAGAGATTGCCGAAGTAGTTGCAAAATGGACTGGCATACCAGTAAATAAATTACTTGAAACCGAGAGAGAAAAACTATTAAATCTTGGAAATATTTTGCACCAAAGAGTAATAGGACAAGATGAAGCAGTAGATGCTGTGGTCGATGCTGTTTTGAGAGCTAGAGCAGGATTAAAAGATCCAAACAGACCAATAGGCAGCTTTATATTCATAGGACCAACTGGAGTAGGTAAAACTGAGTTATCAAAGGCATTAACAGAAGCATTATTTGATGATGAAAAAAATATGATTCGTATAGATATGAGTGAATACATGGAAAAATTCTCAGTATCTAGACTAATTGGTTCTCCACCAGGCTATGTAGGATATGAAGAAGGCGGACAACTTACAGAAGCAGTTAGAAGAAAACCATATTCAGTTGTGCTATTCGATGAAATAGAAAAAGCTCATCCAGATGTATTTAACATCTTACTGCAAGTATTGGATGACGGTAGGTTAACAGACAATCAAGGTAGAACAGTAGACTTTAAAAATACTGTAATAATCATGACTTCAAATATAGGTTCGAACTATCTATTAGAAGGACTACTTGAGGAAGGGCATATATCAGAACAAACTAAAGAAAAGATCAACGCTGAGCTAAGAAGGACATTTAGGCCTGAATTTTTAAACAGAGTTGATGAAATTGTAATGTTTAAACCATTACAAAGAGACGAATTATTTAAGATTATTGATTTGCAAATGAAACAAATAGAAAAACTTCTTGAAGATAGGAATATATCAATAAAATTAACTGATGAAGCAAAACAATTGATACTGAATAGATCATACTCAATCCAATATGGTGCAAGACCAGTTAAGAGATTTTTACAAAAAGAAATAGAAACAAGGCTAAGTAGATTGATTATTGAAGGAAAAGTAAAAGATGGCAGCAAGATTACTGTGACAGTTAAAAATGATGAAATAGATTTGATAATAGAATAATAAATGAAAAGGCGCTAATTACAATATTGTAATTAGCGCCTTTTCTATGTAGCCGTGCACCTACCTTCGACTATTCCACTCCGAGCGGTACCTAGACAGTTAGCTCGAGTAAGGTTTCCCTGCGGCACACGGAAATTCTCACTTATCGCTGCTTCCTTCCGGACCTGACGAGGTTCATGAGTTTCCGTTGCGCAGGACCTGACTGTCAACACCACTTATCTAGGGCAGACCTCACAGCAGAAAAGCCTAGAGTAGGACTTCAACCCTGCTATAGCGGATTGCAGGTTATAGGGCACCGCTACCTCCCCGTCTAGCACGGCAAAATTTATGATGGCGGAGAGAGAGGGATTCGAACCCTCGAGACGTTTATAGCGCCTACACGATTTCCAGTCGTGCGCCTTCGACCAGCTCAGCCATCTCTCCATGGACGATACAAAGAATATTATAGGCTAAAATTTAACTAATGTCAAGAACAATGATTTTAAATCTATAAATATTCTATGATAATGTCATATTAAATTTAATCTGATAAAATGTCAGTA
>DAONLG010000088.1:0-6065 GCA_035406565.1 Soehngenia sp. | reverse complement strand
AATACTATGTATTCGATACTAATGGCATATTATTAGAAAAAAGATCAGAACCGCTTGAGAAATTGACTTTGATAAGTAATTATAAAATTGAGGATATAGATGAAGGGCAAAAATTAGATACTGATAGCGATTTAATTGATATATTTAGAGATGAGAAAGTCATTGATGTAGTTAGAAAGATAAAGTCGATTGATTTCGCAGATGAGAATAATATTAAAATTATCTTAAATAAAGATATACCAGTAGAGTTTGGTTCGTTATATAATTTAAAATATAAATTACTAGAACTTAATGAAATAATTAAGGACATAGAAAAAAAGAATATCCCTACTAAAATGATAATTATGAACAAAGGAGAGTATCCAATCTTAGTAAGAGATGATAATTAAGGAGCAATATAAAATGAACAAAAAAAGAGAGAAACTAGCAATTATTGGTGTTTCGTTAGTACTAGGGCTCATATTGTCAGTTCAATTTAAAACTATTAATAAAACTGTTGGGAATGGGGTTTTGCCAACACAGAGAGCTCAAGAATTAGCTAATGAAGTATCAAAATTAAAAAGTGAAAAAGAGTTATTGACTAAACAACTTGAAGAATTAGAAAATAAAGTTGAACAATATGAAAAAGAAGGAATTTCTCATGATACTTATGCTGAGAATTTATATAAAGACGCCATGAAATATAGGATGTTAGCAGGATACACTGATGTACATGGGCCTGGAATTATTTTAGAAATCAATGATCCGCCGATAGATCCCCAAATTTCAGATAGTTATGGTATAGTCGATGAATTAGATTTGTTGTTACAAGTTATCAGCGTTTTGAATGCTGCTGATGCTGAGGCGATTAGCATTAACGATCAGAGATATACATCATTTACTGAAATAGTTAGGGCGGGAAACCATATCGAGATTAACGGAGTATCAACAGGCGCTC
Organism: Soehngenia sp.; assembly: GCA_035406565.1. Classification (GTDB taxonomy): domain Bacteria; phylum Bacillota; class Clostridia; order Tissierellales; family Tissierellaceae; genus Soehngenia. The sequence continues at coordinate 5,128 of DAONLG010000088.1, read as the reverse complement.
CAATTGTCATAAAAGCAATTGGAAATCCAGATACATTGGAATCTGCATTAAATATCAAATGGGGAATTGTTTGGCAATTACGAAATTATGATTACGTAGTAAATTTAACTCAAAACCAAGATATAAAGATAGAAAGATACAGAAAGGCTAAAGAATTCATATATGCTAAGCCTGTTGAAGAAGAATAAGTGGTGGGGCGATAATATGAAAGAATTTAACCCAAAATTGACAATAGGGATATTTAGTGCTTTAGTAGGGATATTATTTGCATCTCAAGTAAAAATGAATATTCAAATGGTCACACCTGTTACTATTAATTCAATCCAGAGGCTTGAACTTGAGATTAAATCATTAAGAACTGAAGTTGAAGATTTAAAATTAAATATAGAGGACAAACAGAATTATTTAACATTAATAGAAGATTCTAATCATAGTGAGAAGAATATAATTTCGGTTTTAGAAGATGAAAGAGATAAAAATATGCTTCTTGCAGGGTTTAAAACTGTTGAAGGGCCAGGCGTAGAAATTGTCATGTTTGATAATATAAATTCAGATGAATTGTCCTTTGATTTTAATGATGGTATAATACATGATGTAGACATGCAAAATATATTAAATGATTTAAGAGTAGCAGGAGCTGAAGCGATAAGCATAAATGGAGAAAGAGTGCTTTCTTTTTCAGATATTAAATGTGCTGGCCCTGTTATAAGAGTAAATGGAAGAAGCTTAGGGACACCTTTTATAATAACAGCAATAGGAGATCCTAAATTGTTAATGGCTTCTGTAAGTGCTCCGGGGACATATGCAGAGATGCTTACAAAAGTATATGGCATAGGAATCCAGCCATATACTAAAGATAAATTAGTCATTCCAGCATACAGTGGAGATTTTTCTTACTCTTATGCAAAGACGGTTCAATAAAGGAGAGTGGATAGATGGTATATGCATTAATAGGCATACTCATTGGAGTGTTAATTGGATTTTTATTGCCATTTACATATAATTCAGCCTACACCTTGTATGTATCAGTAGCAATACTTGCATGTATGGACTCTATTTTTGGTGGCATTAGGGCAAACTTAGAGGGTAAATTTGATGCAACGATATTTGTATCTGGATTTATTGGGAATGCTATATTAGCAGCTTTTTTAGCCTATATAGGTGATAGATTAGGTGTTCCTTTATACTATGCAGCAATATTTACATTTGGCAATAGACTATTTGACAATTTTGCTAAAATCAGACGAATCATTACTTCTAAGAAAAAAAATTAAAGAAACAATAGAACCACTATATGAATGGAGGAAAGTTTATGTTCGATTTTGATGTTGATGTAGAACAATTTGCAAAGATTAAAGTTTTGGGTGTTGGCGGAGGTGGCAATAACGCCGTAAATAGGATGATTGAATCCGGGGTAAGGGGAATTGAATTTATAGCATTAAATACTGACAAACAAGCATTGTATTCATCAAGAGCTGAGATAAAAATTCAATTAGGTGAGAAGATTACAAAAGGATTAGGTGCTGGAGCAAATCCTGAGATCGGAGCTAAAGCTGCAGAAGAAAATAGAAATGAAATTTTGGAGTGCTTAAAAGGTGCTGATATGGTATTTATCACTGCTGGAATGGGAGGAGGTACTGGAACTGGAGCTGCTCCAATTGTAGCAAAAATAGCTAAAGAACTAGGGATACTAACTGTTGGTGTTGTAACAAAACCATTTACATTTGAGGGTAAAAAAAGACTATTACAAGCTGAGAAAGGGATTGAAGATTTAAAAAATACGGTGGACACATTAGTTACTATTCCGAATGATAGATTACTTCAAATATCGGATAAAAAGACATCTATGGCAGATGCTTTTATGATGGCAGACGAAGTTCTAAAACAAGGAATACAGGGAATATCTGATTTAATATCAGTTCCAAATTTAATTAATCTTGATTTCGCAGATGTAAAGACAATTATGTATGACAAAGGGATTGCACATATGGGCATAGGGGTAGCTAAGGGTGACAATAGAGCACAAGAAGCTGCAAAGCAAGCTATAACTAGTCCATTATTAGAAACCTCAATAGAAGGAGCTAAATCTGTATTACTTAACATAACTGGAAGCAAAGATTTAGGTATATTTGAAGTTAATGAAGCTGCTGATATCATTAGACAAGCAGTAGATCCAGATGCAAATATTATTTTTGGTGCAGGAATTGAAGAAAGCATGAATGATGAAATAAAGATAACTGTAATAGCTACTGGATTTCAAGATGAGAAAATAATGAACAAATCAACTATTTCAAAAGAAAGCAATTTGTTTAGCTCAAATAAAAACAATGAAAGTGATAAGAAAAATGAAGGGTTGAATTTTGAGGACTTAGATGTTCCGATTTTTTTAAGAAGAAGAGATAGAAATAGATAAAACGTATCTTTTGATACGTTTTAGTCTTAATTTGGAGGATGCCATGAAATGCCCATTTTGCGATTATCCTGAATCAAAAGTTGTTGATTCTAGACCAACTGATGAAGGACAAGCAATAAGAAGAAGAAGAGAGTGTATGAGGTGCGGAAAGAGATTTACTACCTATGAAAAAATTGAAGAAGTTCCTATTATGATAGTAAAAAAAGATAGTAATAGGCAAGCATATGATAGAAACAAACTAATGAATGGAATCATCAAAGCATGTGAAAAAAGGCCTGTTCCAATGGAAGTTATCGAGAGAATAGTTGACGATATTGAAAAAACAATATTTAATTCATTGGAGAAGGAAATAACATCAAAACAAATTGGTGAGATGGTTATGGCAAAATTAAAAGACGTAGATGAAGTTGCATATGTAAGATTTGCATCTGTTTATAGACAGTTTAAGGATGTTAATTCCTTTTTAGATGAATTAAAGAAATTGTTGGATGATAATGAATAAATTAGGTGATGTCATGATAAACTCATTAGATTCTATTTTGCTGCAAAAAATTTTGCAGTACGGAAATATTGGGATTCACGTAATAGATAATAACAGAAAAACAATAATTTATAATTCTACTATGGCTCAATTAGAAGGATTAGAAATCGAACAGGTTGTAGGGAAAGATTTGTTTGAAATATTTCCGAGTTTAGACGAAGAAACTTCGACGCTTATAAAAGTTTTAAAAACAGGAGAATCAATAATTAACAGTACTCAAACATATTTAAATTTTAGGGGACACTCAATAACTACTATTAGTTCTACAATACCATTAATTGAGAACAAAAAAATAATTGGAGCAGCTGAAATTGCTCATGATTTAACGAATACAAAAATATTATCTGATCAGTTACTTGAATTACAAAATGAATTAAAAAAAGATTGTAAAGGAACAAAACCATCTATCAAAAAATATGGCCTACATAACATCATTGGCCAAAATGAGAAACTTATTGCAGCTAAAAAAATAGCGCAGAAAGCTTGTCAATCTCCATCTAGCGTTCTTATTTTCGGTGAAACTGGAACTGGAAAAGAGATGTTTGCTCAAAGTATACATTACAATGGGAATAGAAAAGATAAGACATTCATAGCACAAAATTGTGCTGCTATCCCTGATACTTTGCTTGAAGGAATATTATTTGGAACTGAAAAGGGTGGATTTACTGGTGCTATAGAAAGAGAAGGCATATTTGAACAAGCAAACGGAGGTACTTTACTACTAGATGAGATAAATTCTATGAGCTTAACACTTCAAGCCAAATTATTAAGAGTATTGCAAGAAGGCTATATTAGAAGAGTCGGCGGGACAAAGGATATACCTATTGATGTTAGAATTATAGCAACTACTAATGAAGATCCTATAGATAGCATGAAAAAGGGAACTTTAAGAAAGGACCTGTATTATAGATTAAATGTAATAAATATAAATATACCACCATTAAGAGAAAGATCAGACGATATTGAATTATTAACTTATTATTTTGTATCTAAGTATAATAAAATTTTGAATAAAAATATCAATAGAGTTTCATCTGATGTCATAAGGGATTTTAAGAACTACAGTTGGCCTGGAAATGTTCGGGAACTGGAAAACTTTATTGAGGGCGCAATGAACATGGTATCATATGAAGATAAAGCTTTAAATAAAGAGGACTTTGTAACTTCAAACTTTATTTCGAATAGTACTGATAAATCGTTTTTCAACAACTTCGATAGTCAAACATTACCTGAAATCATTGAAAAAATAGAACAGAAGATGATTAAAGAGGCACTGAAAATAAACAATAACAATATATCAAATGCAGCTAGTTATTTAGGAATTAAAAGACAAACCTTACAAGCAAAAATCAAAAAATACAGCTTGATGCAAAAAAATTAGCAAAAGGTGCAAAAATATTTGCATCTTTTTTTAGTTTTTGTATACAATACTCAATCATATGCCTAAAAATTCATAATATTTAACAAAATACGTTGGCACAAATATTGCATTAATATATAATGAATAAAAATTCATGGAGGTGCTTTATGAGAAAGGAAAACGTTAAAGTAATAATTTGGGGCTTAGGATCAATGGGAAAAGGTATGACAGAAGTTCTTTTAAAGAAGAAAGGAGTAGAAATAGTAGGAGTAGTAGGCAGAGGAGAAAAAGTTGGGAAAAGCATGTATGATTATTTAGATGTAGAAAGAGGAGACAGAAAAGATATAATCATTGGCGAATACCAAGATGTAATTACTGAAAAAGCGGCAGATGTAGTTTTAGTAGCTACGGATTCTTTTACAAGAAAAACATTTGACAAATTAAAATATATTTTAGAAAAGAAAATAAATGTTATATCAACTGCTGAAGAAATGGCATATCCATATGCACAAGAACCTGAATTAGCCAAAGAAATAGATAAAATTGCTAAAGAAAATGGGGTATCAGTATTAGGAACTGGCATTAACCCTGGATTAATAATGGACTTGCTAGTTATTCTATTAACTGGAGCTTGCATTGAAGTTGATAGTATTAAAGCTGAAAGGATTAATTCGTTATCACCATTTGGACCTTCTGTAATGAGAGAGCAAGGTGTTGGTATAAGCTTAGAAGAGTTTAATAAAAGATTAGAAGAAAAGACATTAGTAGGGCATGTTGGATTTCCAGAATCGATCAATATGATAGCAGATGCTTT
>DAONLG010000087.1:770-6163 GCA_035406565.1 Soehngenia sp. | reverse complement strand
ATAGTTCCAGCAGTTGCTATACCTCATCCACTTGGAAATCCACAATTAAGTCCAGAGGAAGAGAAAGCATTAAGAAGGAAGTTAGTAGAAAAAGCATTAAAAGCTTTAACTACTGAAGTAACAGAACAAACAGTGTTTGAAGATTAAAACTAAATAGTATCAAGAAAAGGGTGATATATATCACCCTTTTCTAAAATACAAAGAATTTTTGGGGGTGACTCTTTTGAGTAATGCAGTTATTAAAGGTGCAAGCTATATATTGGTTCATGCACCAGATATGGTTGTTCACAATGGAACAACACAAACTACAGAAAAAATATTAAATCCAAATTCAGAGTATCTTAAAAATTTAAGAAATAGTTTAAGAACTTATGAAGAAGCAGTAAAATATTTACCAAATCAAGTTTATATTGGGAACAAAACACCAGTAGATCTTAAATCTGTACCACAGCCATGGGTTGATAAACCTGTTGAAGATGCTACCAGAAATGGAAAATTTGGTGAAATTATGCCAGAAGATGAGTTTATTGGATTGATGAAAATCGTTGATGTATTCGATCTAGTTAAATTGTCTAAGGAATTTACAAAAATAGTTAAAGAAAAGCTATCAAATCACCCATTAATAAGTGATGAATTAGTATCAAGGCTTAAAGATGGAGAAGAATTAAACGATATTAATAAATTAATTAATGAGCAAGAAGCAGAACCGCTATATTTAGATAACAATATAGTTGGATGTGTAAAAAGAGCCCATGACATTGATCAGAATTTAAGTGCACATGTTATTTTTGAAAACCTAGTTTCAAAAGCATCTGCAGTACTAGCAGCTCTTCATTTGATTGATAAGACAAATATAGATCCTAATGATATAGAGTATGTAATTGAATGTTCTGAAGAAGCTTGTGGGGACATGAACCAAAGAGGTGGAGGAAACTTTGCAAAAGCAATTGCAGAATTTGCAGGTCTAAACAACGCTTCAGGCTCTGATGTTAGAGGATTTTGTGCTGCTCCAACACATGCATTAATTTCTGCTGCATCTTTAGTAGGAGCTAATACATTTAAAAATGTACTAGTAGTATCAGGCGGTTCAACTGCTAAATTGGGAATGAATGGAAAAGACCATGTTAAGAAGGGATTGCCAATATTAGAAGATGTAGTAGGTGGATTTGCCGTATTAGTAAGCGAAAACGATGGAGAAAGCCCAATTCTAAGAAATGACTTAGTAGGTAGACACACAGTAGGGACTGGTTCATCACCACAAGCAGTAATAACATCACTAGTTACCGCACCACTTGACAGAGGAAATTTAAAGATTACAGATATAGATAAATACTCTGTAGAAATGCAAAACCCTGATATCACAAAACCTGCTGGAGCTGGAGATGTGCCTAATGCAAATTATAAAATGATTGCGGCTTTAGGAGTAAAAAGAGGAGAGCTAGAAAGAACTCAAATAAATGAATTTATTGAAAAACACGGCATGGAAGGCTGGGCACCAACTCAAGGGCATATACCTTCAGGGGTTCCATATGTTGGTTTTGCAATAGATGACATCAAATCAGGTAAAGTAAATAAGGCAATGATAATCGGTAAAGGAAGTTTATTCTTAGGAAGAATGACAAATTTATTTGATGGAGTATCAATTGTAATAGAAAAGAATGATGGTAGAAAAGAAGAAAGCAAAGGTATTTCAGAAGAAGAAATCAGAAGCTTTGTAGCAGAAGCTATGAGAGACTTTGCAGCACACCTTTTAGAAGAATAGGGGTGATTATGTGCAATCAGATAATATCAAGAAAACAGTAGCAAAGATATTCAATGACATTGCTGACACTCTAGAAACAGGAGAATATGGAGAAAAGATAAGAGTTGGTATAACTACTTTAGGCAGTGAGCATGGGATTTTAAATGTTGTTAAAGGTGCAGAATTAGCTCAAAAAAGAAATAGTTCAATTGAAGTTGTATTGATAGGCCCAAAAGTTGAATCTGAACTAACTCAAGTTATAGTAGAAAATGAAGAGGAAGGCTATAAAAAGATGGAGGAAATGCTCGATAATAAAGAGATAAGCTCCTGTGTTACAATGCACTATAGCTTCCCAATTGGAGTCTCTACAGTTGGACGTGTCATAACCCCTGGAAAAGGCAAAGAAATGTTCATAGCTACAACAACTGGGACATCTTCATCAAATAGAGTTGAGGCAATGGTTAAAAATGGTATTTATGGAATTATTTCTGCTAAAGCCATGGGTGTTAAAAATCCGACAGTTGGGATTCTTAATGTAGATGGCGCAAGACAAGTGGAGAGAATTTTTAAAGAACTCATATCCAATGGGTATGATATAAACTTGACTGAGTCTACAAGAGCTGATGGTGGGTGCGTAATGAGAGGCAATGATTTATTAGCTGGTACACCAGATGTGATGGTCACAGACACATTAACAGGGAATATATTGATGAAAGTTTTCTCCTCATATACAACAGGAGGCAGCTATGAGGCATTAGGTTATGGTTATGGTCCTGGAATAGGAGAAGACTATAATAGACTAATATTAATCATATCAAGAGCATCTGGTTCTCCTGTAATAGCTAATGCGATCAGTTATGCAGCAGATTTAGTAAAAGGAAAAGTATTTGATGTGGCAAAAAATGAATTTGAAAATGCAAATAAAGCAAAATTCAAGGAAGTACTAAAATCTCTAAATAAAGAATCAGTGAAAAAAGAAGAAAGCAAAGTTGTAAAAATGCCAGAAAAAGAAGTTGTAACTGGTACAATAGATGGAATTGACATAATGGAACTTGATGATGCTGTTAGCGTGCTTTGGGAAAATCAAATATATGCAGAATCAGGTATGGGATGCACAGGACCAATAGTAATGGTAAACGAAAGAAATTTGAAACAAGCTATAAATGTATTAGCTAAATCAGGATACAATGTTAAGAAAGCTGAAGATTGTTAAAAACTTAAGGTCTAAGACCTTAAGTTTTTTTGTTTGTATCACAAAAATTTGATATAATAGAAGCATACAAGAGGAGGTGAAGTAATTGAAACTTAATTATGAGTTAACTTTAGAACAAAGCCAAAAATTAATAATGACTCCTGAATTAAGGCAAGCAATTCAATTGCTTCAATATACCAGTTTAGAATTACAAGAATATATTTTAAGAGAAATAGAAGAAAATCCTTTGTTAGAGTACGAAGATGTAATAGAAGAGCCACAAGAAATAATTGACGAGTTTGACCAAATAGATTGGAAAGAATACATTGAAAATTACGATGATATTAGTTATAAGCAGGAAATAAATAAAGATGAAAAGTCTATTACATTTGAGAATTTTTTTACGCCCTCGCAAACTTTGAAAGAATTTCTCTTAGAGCAATTATCAATGGTTAGCGTAGGACAAAGGGAGTATAAGATTGCAGAATATATTATTCAGAATATAGATAGTAATGGTTATTTGACAGAAAGCACTGAAGAGTTAGCGAAAGTGCTGGGTGTTTCAGAAGCTGAAGTAGAAATAATGCTTGGTGTAGTTCAAACGTTTGAGCCTGTAGGCGTAGGTGCAAGAAATTTACAGGAATGCTTGTTACTTCAATTGAGGGACAGAAAAGATTTATTGATAATTAAAATAGTTGAAAATTATTTGGAAGACATCGCATTAAATAAATTATCAAAGATTGCATCAGAGCTAAATATAGATGTTGAGGAAGCTCAAAGATACGCTGATGAAATAAAATCACTTGAACCAAAACCAGGGAGATCTTTTGCTGGGAATAGTGAAGAAATAAAATATATTATCCCTGATGCTAAAGTAGAAAAAATAGATGGCGAATATGTTGTTTTGATAAATGAAATAACTATTCCTAAATTAAATATAAATAATTTTTATAAAGAATTGATTAAAAATTCAGATGAGACAACAAGTCAATTTTTACAAGAAAAATTAAATTCTGCTGTTTGGATAATAAAAAGTATTGAGCAGAGAAAACAGACATTAACTAAGGTAATTGAATCTATAGTTAAATTTCAAATTGATTTTTTTGAAAAAGGAGAAGGGTATTTAAAACCATTAACTTTAAAAGATGTTGCAGATGACATTAAAATGCATGAGTCAACTGTTTCAAGAGCTACAAATGGCAAATACATACAGACGTCTAAGGGAATTTACGAATTAAAATATTTTTTCTCACAAGCTATTAAAGCAAATGAGGGGTTGATTTCATCTGATACTGTAAAAAATACTATTAAAGAAATAATAGAAAAGGAAGATTCAAAAAATCCGTTAAGCGATCAGCAAATATCTGATAAATTAGAGCAAATGGGGATTTCACTGTCACGAAGAACAGTTGCGAAATACAGAGAAGAGTTAAAAATCCCATCTTCGAAATTGAGAAAAAGATTTTAATCTATAATGGCTTGATATATTATGAATAGTTGGGTATAATATGTATGTAAATTTTTTATAAATAGCGGGACAAAATATAAAACTAAGGGACAAATATTGCCCATATATGGAGGTGGTCCCATTAGATACTTTTGATGTGATTAAGGTCATTATACCGGAAGCATTAGAATTATTTGAAAAAAGGTATATGATATTGAGAGAAATTAAAAACAATCAACCAATTGGCAGAAGATTATTGTCAATGAAGTTAGGAATGTCAGAAAGAAATATAAGGACAGAAGTTGAAAATTTAGTCAAACATAATTTATTAGACATAAAAAATATGGGTATGTATGTTACAGATGAGGGCGAAAATGTATTATTTGAGTTATCTGATTTATTTAAGAAAATAATGATAAAGCCTGAGCTCTCAAAAGAAGTATCCGCTATTTTAGGTGTAAAAGATTGTTATGTAGTTTCAGGAAATTCATCTTTGAGTGAATTTACTCTTAAAGATCTTGCTAAAACTGCTTCTGATGTCCTGGTTAGCAATCTAGAATTAAATTCAATCGTTGGAGTCACAGGAGGACATACAATGTTAGCAGTTTCGGAACAGGCTTTCTCTAAGAAAGAGTTTAAGGATGTGACTGTCATTCCAGCAAGAGGAGGATTGGGCACTGATTTAAAAACACAAGCTAATACTGTAGCTTCTAAATTAGCGCACAATATTGGTGCTAATTATAAGCTTTTGTACATTCCAGATAGTTTAGGACAAGATGTAAATGAGATCGCAAGTAAGAATAAGGAAATAAAAGATGCACTTGACTTAATAGAAATGATTGACATATTTGTATTTGGCATTGGAAGAGCTGATGTTATGGCGAAGAGAAGGAATTTATCTGATGACAATATACGGTTTTTAGAAGAAAAGCATGCTGTAGCAGAGGCATTTGGACATTTTTTTGATATTGAAGGCAATGACATTTTAGAATATGGATCAGCAGGATTGACAT
>DAONLG010000087.1:0-760 GCA_035406565.1 Soehngenia sp. | reverse complement strand
AGCTGAAGCAATTATGGCTATTTCAACACTAAGAAAAGATATCACCTTGGTTATTGATGAAGCAGTAGCAAAAAAAATAATTTTAAAAAATATTTAAGGAGGAGTTAATATGGCATTAAAAGTAGGTTTAAGTGGATTTGGGAGAATTGGTAGAGATGTAACTAGAGCATGGGCAGAAAGCAATACTGATTCTTTTGACATCGTTGCAATTAATGAAATAGGTGGTTCAATTGAGCAAATGGCTCATCTTTTCAAATATGATAGTATCTATGGTAAATTCAATGGTACAGTTGAGACTTATGAAGAAGGAATTATCATCAATGGTAAAAAGATTAAAGTAGTTGCAGAGAAAGATCCTTCTAAGTTACCATGGGGTGAGTTAGGCGTAGATATTGCCATTGACTCCACTGGAGTATTCAAGAAAAGAGAAGATTTTGAGAAACACTTACAAGCTGGAGCTAAAAAGTTAGTAATAACTGCACCAACTGAAGGCGAAGACATAACCATTGTTTTAGGAGTTAATGATGACAAATATGATCCAGCTAAACACAATATAATTTCAAATGCTTCATGTACAACAAATTGTTTAGCACCAATTGCAAAGGTCATCTTAAACAATTTAGGGATTAAAAAGGGACTGATGACTACAGTTCATGCATATACAAATGACCAACAAGTTCATGATAAATTCCACAAAGACCCAAGAAGAGCAAGAGCTGCAGCTGAAAATATAATACCAACTACTACTGGTGCAGCAAAA
>DAONLG010000086.1:0-6220 GCA_035406565.1 Soehngenia sp. | reverse complement strand
GTCGATAAAATCAAAGAAGAAGTTGATATTGTCGAATTAATCAGTAGTTATGTTCAACTAAAAAAAACTGGCATTAATTATGTTGGATTATGTCCTTTTCATAGTGAGAAGACTCCTTCTTTTACTGTTTCTCCGAATAAGAAGCTTTACCATTGCTTTGGCTGTGGAGAGGGTGGGGATGTAATTGGCTTTATAATGAAAAAGGAGAATCTTGATTTCATTGGAGCTGTAAAATTCATTGCTGATAAATACAATATAGATATAGACCTTAAAGAGCGCAATGTTGACAATAGTCTAAAAAATAGAATATTTGATATTAACAAATTAAGTTGTGAATACTATCATAAAAATCTATTTACAAATAAAATCGCTTTAGAATATCTATCTAAGAGAAAAATTAATGCAAAAATAGCAAAAGAATTTCATATTGGATATGCTAATGATTCGTGGGATGGATTAGTTGATTTTCTTAAAAAACATGGAATAACAGAAGAGGAAATTGTCAGAGCTGGATTAGCTAGTAGAAAGAAGAATGGCAATGGATATGTTGATAGATTTAGAAATCGGATTATATTTCCAATCTATGATATAAAATCAAGAGTTATTGGATTTGGTGGGAGAGTTTTAGATGATTCATTGCCAAAGTACTTAAATTCACCTGATACATTAGTTTTCAGCAAAGGGAATCATTTATACGGCTTAAATAATTATTTGAAATCATCTAATCAAGAAAGGATAATTTTAGTCGAAGGTTATATGGATGTAATATCTCTTTATAGATCTGGGATAACATGTGCTGTTGCAAGTTTAGGAACAGCATTGACAATTAATCAAGCAAAACTCTTAAAACAATATAATTCTAATATATATGTGTGTTATGATTCTGATGAAGCAGGTCAAAGAGCTAGTTTAAAAGCAATTGATATTTTGACAAGAACTGGTGTGGAGCCCAAAGTGATAATTTTACCAAACGGAAACGATCCAGATGATTTTATAAAGGAAAATGGAATTAATGGATTTGAAAAAGTCATTGAAAAGGCTTTATCCTATATTGAATTTAAGGTATATACAATGGAGAGGAAGTTCGACTTAACAAAAGAAAGCCAAAAAATAGATTTTATACGAGAAATGGCAGAAATATTATCAGGCATAAAATCGCCTGTAGCAAGAGAGATATATTTACAAAAATATTCTAATAAATATAATGTATCTAAAGAAGCAATATTAAAGGAAATGGGTATAAATATTAGTAAAGAAATAAAACCAATTAAAAAAATGACTCAAGAAAATAAAATATCTCACCCAAAAGCTGAATTAGAAGCGATATCTTTAATTTTATTAGATAATGAGGAATCTAAAAAATTAATAGAAAGACTTGAAGACGAATATTTTCAAGATTTTTATTGCAGACTTTGTTTTTCAACGATAAAGAAGAGAATGATAGAAGGAAAAGAAATATCACCACAAGCCATCTTAGAGGATCTTATCGATTATTCAGAATTTAGGCCACAGATAGATAATATATTGTTTAGAGAGCTTGAGTATGATTTAAATAATTTAAATGAATTTATAAGTGATATCATAAAAAATTTAGAATTGAATATGATTACTAGTCAACGTGATAATTTGATAACTAAAATAAAGAAACTTGAAAACGACGAAAAATATAAAGAAGAGGTTATTAAACTTACAATGGAAGTAGCTAAACTTAATAAGAAGATAGCTCTTATTAACACTAGTGGGGAGGAAGTAAGTTGGACGAAAAATTAAAAGATAATAAAAACAATTTAACAAATAAACAAATAGCTGAAAACAACTTGATTCAAAAGGGCAAGAAAAAAGGAATGCTTACACATAAAGAAATATTGGATACTCTTGAAAGCATAGAGCTTGAGCCTGAAGAAATCGATGAGTTTTACCAAAAATTAGAAGATTTAAACATTGACATCATTGGGGATAAAGAGGAAATAGAAGACATAGAAGTCATTGAAGATCCAGATGAGTTAATTTCGGATGTAGATGAAACAGATATTGAAGCAGATGAAGAGTTAAAGGGTGATATAGCTTTACCCAAAGGTGTAAGTGTAGATGACCCAGTTCGAATGTATCTAAAAGAAATAGGAAAAATCCCGCTGCTGACAACAGAAGAGGAAATAGAACTCGCAAAAAGAATGGAGAACGGAGACGAGGAAGCAAAAAGGAAGCTTGCAGAAGCAAATCTTAGATTAGTGGTCAGTATTGCTAAAAAATATGTAGGTAGAGGTATGCTTTTTCTAGATTTAATCCAAGAAGGAAATCTTGGATTGATGAAGGCTGTTGAAAAATTTGAATATAAGAAAGGTTTTAAATTTAGCACATATGCGACTTGGTGGATTAGACAAGCTATTACTAGGGCAATAGCAGATCAAGCAAGAACTATAAGAATTCCAGTACACATGGTAGAAACCATCAATAAGTTGGTCAGAGTTCAAAGACAATTAGTCATGGAGTTGGGAAGAGATCCTACTCCTGAAGAAATTGCTGCAGAAATGGATATGGATGTTGATAAAGTTAGAGAGATCATGAAAATTGCACAAGAGCCAGTCTCTTTAGAAACGCCTATTGGTGAAGAAGAAGATAGTCACTTGGGAGATTTCATACCTGATGAAGAAATTCTTGCGCCTGCAGATGCGGCAACATTTACAATGCTAAAAGAGCAATTAATGGAAGTCTTAGATAGTTTGACACCTAGAGAGCAAAAGGTACTGAAACTACGATTCGGATTAGAAGATGGAAGAGCTAGAACATTAGAAGAAGTTGGGAAAGAATTTGATGTGACAAGAGAAAGAATTAGACAAATTGAAGCTAAAGCATTGAGAAAATTGAGACATCCAAGTAGAAGTAAAAAGTTAAAAGATTTTTTAGAATAAGATTCGTTTTACGAATCTTATTTTTGAAAGGAGTAATTATGAGATTATCAAAAAGACTTGAATCAATCGTTCGCTTTGTACCAAACAACTCAATTGTTGCAGATATTGGCACTGATCATGGGTATGTACCATTTGAATTAATAGATAGTAAAAAATCAAAATGTGTCATTGCTACTGACATTAGCAAAGATTCTCTTAATAAGACAATATCTTCTATTAGTCGAGATCTATTGATTAGTGGGAAAATAATTACAAGAGTGGGAAATGGATTAGAAACAATTAAGCCGTTTGAAGTAGACACTGTCATAATTGCTGGAATGGGAGGTACACTTATATCAGATATATTAAGAGAAAATATAAAGAAAGCTGATAGCTTTGTCAATTTTATTTTACAACCTATGGTTGCATCAACCGAGCTGAGAATATTTTTAAATGAGAATAGTTTTGAAATAATTGACGAAGATCTGGTATCAGAAGATGGATTTATTTATGAAATAATTTATGCAAAAAGAGGACTTGAGTTGATTTCAGATGACATATATTTTGAAATTGGGAAAAAATTAATCCAAAAAAAGCATCCTTTATTAAAAAAATTCATCGATAATAAAATAGAAGAATCTTACTCCATTATTTTAGAGTTAGATAACCATCCTTCTTCACCAAAGGCTCAAGAAAGGAAACAGGAATTAGTAAAAAAAATAGCAAAGTATAAGGAGGTGTTACAGTGCTTGTAGGAGATATTACGAAGGCAATTGAGGATTTTGCTCCTTTGCATTTAGCAGAAGAATGGGATAATTCAGGTTTGCAAGTAGGAAGTTTAACAAATGAAGTAGAAAGGGTATTATTATCTTTGGATGTTACAGAAAGAACAATTGAGAAAGCAATTGATAATAAATGTGAACTCATTATAACACACCATCCATTGCTATTTAATCCAATATCTTCAATTGATTTATCCACTAAAAAGGGTAAATTAATCGAGAAATTGATTAAGGCAAATATTAATGTCTATTCTGTACATACTAATCTAGATTTGACTAGTGAAGGAGTTAGTGACACGCTAGCAGACATTATTGGAGTGAAGAATACAAAAGTTTTAAAATCAATAACAGATGATTATTTATATAAGATTGTAGTATTTGTTCCAAGAACACATGAGCGTGATATACTAAAAGCTTTATCTACTTCTGGAGCTGGATTTATAGGCAATTATAGTGATTGTAGTTTTTCTTCGATTGGAATTGGCAGGTTTAAACCTCTTGAAGGTAGCAATTCATTTATAGGGCAATTAAATGAAGTCGAGGAAGTAGAAGAAGTAAAAATAGAAGCAATCGTAACAAAGAAAATTTTACATAAAGCAATAGATGAAGTAAAAAAAGCACATCCTTATGAAGAAGTTGCCTTAGATATTATTAAATTAGAAAACCCAAACGAACAATACGGTTATGGTAGAGTGGGAGATATTGACCCTATTTCATTTAATGAAGTAACTGATATGATAAAATCAAGACTAGGAACTCAAAACTTAATAGTTTATGGCAAAAAAGATATCCAAATCAGAAGAATAGCTGTATGCGGTGGTAGCGGAAGTGATTTTATAGTTGATGCAAAAAAAGAAAATGCTGATTTATATTTGACCGCAGATATAAAATATCATGATTCTCAATTAGCAAAAGAACTGGATATGATTTTAATAGATGCTGGACATTTTTATACAGAAAAACCAGTACTAAATAAATTAGTAGAAGTTATAAATAAGAAATTAGAAAATCATATACAGTGCACAATATTTGAAGATCCGTCGTATAGCTTTAGCATTCTATAGGGGGAGATAATATGAGGGATATAGATTTAATATACCAGCTTGATATTTTATACTATGAATTAGATTTAAAAGAGAAAGAATTACAGCACATAAATGAAAGACTAGAAATCATAAGGAAAAATGAAGAAAAACAAAGATATCAATCAGAACTAGAAAACTTATATAAAATTACCGACGATAAGCATCTAGAGCAGAGAAAAAAAGAAGCACAATTAAACGATTTAAAATATAAACTTGCCAATCTAAAGGATAGTTTTGAGAAAGCCACAATAAAAGATAATAAACAGTATGAGCACTTTATTAGTTCCATAGAAGATTTAGAAGAAAAAATTGACACTACGGAATTAGAGATTATTGAGATCATGATGAATGAGGATAAAATCAATAATCTAATAGATAAAACTAAGTATAGAATCGATGAGATTTCAAAAGAAACTACTGATTTGATCAAAAATTATAATTTAAAAACAGCTGATTTAAAAAAGGAAATTGAGGAGTTAACTAATACAATATTGATGCAAAAAAAAAGTATTTCTGTTGAAAATTTAGCAAAATATGAAAAAATTAAAACTAAAAAGAAAAAGGCTGTTGCAACAGTTAAGGATAAAGCGTGTTCTTCGTGTGGAATGATATTGCCAACATCTTTCTATGATTTATTACAAAAAAGTGATGATATACTCTTATGTGAAAATTGTGGGAGCATTCTATACTATAAAAAAGAATAAAATTATGTAAATAATTAAATGAGTTAAAGTTCAAACTATTTATTTAAGTGTTAATATATGATATAATACTAATGAGAGTAAGTTGTATGGTCGCATGCTGGGCATGAGGAAAGTCCGTGCTCCGTAGAGCAAGATGCTGGGTAATACCCAGTGGGGGTGACCCCAAGGAAAGTGCAACAGAAATAAACCGCCTACAACGGCAAGGGTGGAAAGGTGAGGTAAGAGCTCACCAGCATTTAGGTGACTAAATGGCTATGTAAACCCCATCTGGAGCAAGACCAAGTAGGAGCATAAAAAGATAGTTGCTCGCTATCGCTCCAAAGGTAGGTCGCTTGAGCACATTGGCGACAATGTGCCTAGATAGATGACCATATAAACAGAACACGGCTTACAGACTTACTCGCAACATGAGCTGGTTATGGGGAATACCATGACCAGCTCTATTTATTTTAATTTCATTGTAAAAAAATTATTAATATTTGTAATCGTTTTGTAATATTTGTGTTGTATAATCCGACATAGTAAATTATAATATAGCTTATAGGGCAATCAAGAAGACAAAGGGGTGTAGATTTTGGGGAGAAGAATATACAATACAATTATTCTGGCTTTGCTTGTTGTTATTATCAGTTTAGGATTTAAGGATGCTGGTGTTTTTGTCACAAACTACACAGTTAAAGAGGAAGAAAAGACTGTACAAACGTTTAAAGATGGAGAAGAAGTAACATTAGTTAAAGAAAACAAAGAATCTTATCAAATAA
>DAONLG010000085.1:0-6234 GCA_035406565.1 Soehngenia sp. | reverse complement strand
ATCTTAATATTTAAATTGATAAGAAATTGGCAAAATATGGCCACATATTGCCTCTTGTCAAAATATTAAAATAATGTTAAACTAAAGTTGTCGTAGAGCAATTTTAATAAAGGGGGAAAACATATGAAGAGCAAAAAACTTTTGATTTTGCTAAGTTTGCTTCTAGTTGTTTCAGTATTTGTATCAGCATGTAGTTCTGATAACGAAACTCCTACAACTGAACCTGAAGAACCAACTACAGGCGAAGAGCAAACAGGCGAAAAAATACTTCGCACTAACAACTCAAGTGAACCTGGTTCATTAGATCCAGCACTTGCACAAGGTACCCATGAGTCATGGATATTAAATAATTTGTTTGAAGGACTCATGAAACATGATTCAACAGGACAAATTATTCCAGGTATGGCAAAAGAGTACACTTTGTCAGAGGACAATTTGACTTACACATTCACTCTTAGAGATGACATTAAATGGTCAAATGGAGATCCTGTAACTGCACAAGATTTTGAATTTGCATGGAAAAGAGCTCTTGATCCTGAATTAGCAGCAGACTATGCATATCAATTGTACTACATCAAAGGAGCAGAAAAATATAACTCTGGAGAGGGTACAGTAGATGAAGTAGCTGTTAAAGCTCTTGATGACAAGACCCTAGAGGTAACACTCGAAGCTCCTACTGCATATTTCTTAGACCTTTGCGCATTTTACACTTATTATCCAGTAAATAAAGCAGTAGCAGAAGCTAACCCAGACTGGGCAAAAGATCCATCAACTTATGTATCAAATGGAGCTTTTAAACTAAAATCTTGGGAACACAATGCAAAGATTACATTAGCTAAAAACGAAAATTACTACGACAAAGACAATATAAAATTAGACGGAATTGACTTTGATATAATAGAAGATGAAAACACTGCATGGCAAAAATATGAAGGCGGAGAATATGATATCTTAGTAACTCTTCCTCAAGCAGTAGTAGCTCAACTTAAAGCAGAAAACAATCCAGAACTTCAAATAGGACCAGAAGTTGGGACATACTATTACAACTTAAATAACGACAAGAAACCTTTTAACAACAAAAAAGTAAGACAAGCATTAGTATATGCTCTCGACAGACAAACTATCGTTGATAAGATAGCTCAAGGTGGACAAATCCCAGCAACCGGAATTGTACCTCCAGGATTATTAGATGAAAATGGTGAAGACTATAGAAAGACAACTGGCGACTTCATTGGATATGATCTTGAAAAAGCTAAAGCACTTCTTGCTGAAGGTCTAGCTGAAGAAGGCATGACTGTTGAAGATTTCAACGCACAAGGCTTTGTTCTACTATATAATACTTCAGAAGCTCACAAAAAAATCGCTCAAGCTGCTCAAGAAATGTGGAGAACAAATTTAGGGCTTGAAGTTGGGTTGGAAAATGTTGAATTCCAAGTAAAACTAGATAGAGAAAAAGCTGGAGATTATGATATATCAAGAGCTGGTTGGATTGGCGACTACAGCGATCCAATGACAATGCTAGATCTATGGTATACTGATGGACCTTTCAACGATGCTAACTACAGCAATCCAGAATATGATAAATTAATCGACATTGCAAAGGGCACAGCTGATCAAAAAGTTAGATTCGACGCTATGAGAAAAGCAGAAAAAATATTGATGGAAGATGTTCCAATTGTTCCTGTATATTTCTACACTCAACCATATGCTGTAAAACCATATGTTACTGGAGTATACAAAATTCCTATCAATTATCCTACAATCACATACGCTGATATAAATAAATAATTTGTCAGAAATATTATATTTTTTAAGAGAAAATCGGGAGTTAATCTCTCTGGTTTTCTCTTATTAAAATATATGAAAGGAGCTAAACCATGAAAAAATACTTGCTCAAAAGATTTGTTATGTCAATCATAACATTATGGGCTATCGTAACAATAACTTTCTTTCTGATGCATGCTATACCAGGTAATCCTTTTGCAAAAGAGGGGAAAATGCCACCAGTTGTATATGAAAATCTTCAGAAGAAATATGGACTTGATAAACCACTATATCAACAGTATTTAATCTATCTTGGAAATCTAATAAGAGGAGACTTTGGAGACAGCATGAAATCTCGAGTTGAAACTGTAAATGACATGATTGAAAGAGGCTTCCCTGTTTCAGCTAGATTAGGTGCCCAAGCACTAGTGTTTGCTTTAGTATTTGGACCTGCGCTTGGAGCTATGGCAGCTCTATATCAAAATAAAATTCCAGACTACATATCGATGATTGTAGCTATAATAGGTATATCAGTACCAAGCTTTGTAATGGGAACATTTTTAATACAGTTTGTGGCCAAAAATATAGGTTTCTTTCCTATCGGGGGCTGGGGAGAATTTAAACATACTATTTTGCCATCATTCGCCCTAGGACTTATGCCACTTGCTACAATGGCAAGACTTATGCGCTCTAGCATGCTTGAAGTATTAAATCAAGACTACATCAAGACTGCAAAGTCTAAAGGTCTTACAAAATTTGCTGTTATAATGAAGCATGCTGTAAGAAATGCAATACTTCCTGTTGTTTCAGTTTTAGGTATCACGATATCTAATCTTTTGGTAGGAAGCTTTGTTATAGAAAAAATATTCGGTATCCCTGGTTTAGGAATGTTCTTTGTTAAGTCAATCGGAAACAGAGACTACACTCTTATAATGGGAACTACTGTATTCTATGCACTTATACTAATTTTAATGCTATTATTAGTAGACATCACGTATATGCTTGTTGACCCAAGAATTAGACTTACTGAGGAGGGACATTAATGACTGAACTTACTAAAGAGATGTTCGAAAGAGCTTCAGAAGAACAGAGAAATGCTGAGAAAATCAGGCGTCCCAGTATAAAATACTGGCCAGATGTTTGGAGGAGATTAAAGCAAAATAAACTAGCTATGGTTGGTTTGACATTGATAATTCTCATAACAATCATGGCGATTATAGGACCAATGATAAGTGGATACACTTATTATGAGCAAGACTATTCAAACATAAATGTCAAGCCGAATTCAGAATTTTGGTTTGGAACAGATGAATTAGGTAGAGACCTTTTTACTAGAACATGGTACGGAGCAAGATATTCTCTTTTAATAGGAATTCTAGCTGCAGCAATAGATTTTACAATCGGTATATTATATGGTGGTATTGCTGGAGTTTCAAGTAGAAGAGTTGACTCTATCATGATGCGTATTGCAGAAGTAATATACAGTATACCTTATTTGTTAGTTGTTATTTTGATGTCTGTAGTGTTTTCAAGTCAAGGCTCTGGTACATCATTGTTTGTAATTATACTAGCTATGACTATCACAGACTGGGTACCTATGGCGATACTCGTAAGAGGCCAAGTACTCCAATTAAAAGAAGCTGAGTATTCCCTTGCTTCTGAATCGCTTGGAGCTGATCAGGGTTGGATATTAAGAAAGCACATAATTCCAAATACCCTTGGCCCAATACTAGTAAATGTCACTCTTACTATCCCAAGGGCAATATTTGCAGAAGCAACTTTAGGATTTTTAGGTCTAGGTTTACAAGCTCCTAAATCAAGTCTTGGAACCTTGGCAAATGATGGTTTAGCAGGAATGGCAGTAGGACTTACTTATCAAATTATATTCCCTGCACTTTTGATATCTTTAATCATGTTCTCTTTCAATGTTTTGGGAGATGGACTTAGAGATGCATTAGATCCAAGGCTAAGGAAATAGGAGGGGGAAAAATGGAAAATATACTAGAAGTTAAAAACTTACAAGTCTCCTTTAAGACCTTCTTTGGTGAAGTTGAGGCTGTTAGAGATATAAGTTTCACTGTTGGGAAAAAAGAAACAGTAGCAATAGTAGGCGAATCAGGTTGTGGCAAGAGCGTTACCGCAAGTTCAATTATGCAACTGTTGCCTATGCCCCCAGCATTCTATAAAGGCGGACAAATCCTTTTCAAAGGTGAAGATATAGTAACTAAAACCGAAAAAGAGATGCAAGACATAAGAGGCAGCAAAATTTCAATGGTATTTCAAGATCCTATGACTTCCTTGAACCCAACAATGAAAATCGGAAAACAAATCGTTGAAGGACTTATAAAACACCAAAAATTATCAAAAAATGAAGCTCATAAGAAAGCAATTGAAATGTTGAAACTAGTTGCAGTGCCACAGCCAGAAAAAAGAGTTAATCAGTATCCTCATGAATTTTCTGGCGGTATGAGACAGAGAGTAATGATCGCTCTAGCAATGGTAGCAAATCCAGAGCTTTTAATTGCCGATGAGCCAACCACAGCTCTAGATGTTACTGTACAGGCACAAATTTTGGATTTAATGAAAGAACTACAAGATAAGCTAAACATGTCTATTATATTAATTACACACGACTTAGGTGTTGTTGCAGATATGAGCGACAAAGTAATAGTCATGTATGCTGGTCAAATAGTTGAACAAGGTAGTGTAAATGACATATTTAAAAATCCAATGCATCCTTACACTATAAAATTGTTGGCAAGTGTTCCTAGATTGAATATGAAACGTGATGAAAGCTTACATTATATTGAGGGCACTCCACCAGATTTGTACATTCCACCTAAAGGGTGTGCGTTCTTTGATAGATGTGATTACGCTATGAAAGTATGCAAAGACCATATGCCAAACCCAGAATACCACAATGAAGAACATTACAGCAGATGTTGGCTAAATCACCCATTAGCTGTTGATGTACGACGTGAAGGGAGTGTAGAATAATGGCAGAGCCTATCTTATCAGCAAGAAACATAAAAAAATACTTTAATGTAAGTGGTGGAACTTTAAAAGCAGTAGATGACATAAGCTTTGACATATACAAAGGAGAAACCCTTGGTTTAGTTGGTGAATCAGGTTGTGGAAAGACAACTGCTGGCAGAACTATAATAAGGCTTTATGAACCAACTGGTGGAGAATTGTTCTTTGAAGGTCAGGATATTTACAAGATTCCACGACATAGTATGAAACCAGTAAGAAGAAATATACAAATGATATTTCAAGATCCCTATGCGTCACTTAATCCTCGTATGACAGTGGAAGAGATAATTGCAGAACCTCTTGAAATTCATGGTATTTATAAATCAGAAAAGCAAAGAAGAGAAAGAGTCTATGAGCTACTACAATTAGTAGGTTTAAATGAAGAGCATGCGCTGAGATTTCCTCATGAATTTTCAGGAGGTCAAAGGCAGAGAATAGGTGTTGCTAGATCTTTAGCTTTAAACCCTAAATTTATAGTCTGTGACGAACCTATATCAGCGTTAGATGTATCAATTCAAGCTCAAGTAGTTAACTTACTTAAAAATCTACAAACTCAAATGGGATTGACTTACCTCTTTATTGCTCATGATTTATCCATGGTAAGATATATTTCTGATAGAGTTGGTGTAATGTATTTAGGTATGATGATGGAACTTTCTAAATCTGAAGAATTATATGACCACCCAATCCATCCATATACACAAGCACTGCTCTCTGCAATCCCAATCCCTGACCCAGAAATTCAAAGGTCTAGAAAGAGAATAATACTTGAAGGAGATGTGCCATCTCCTATAGATCCAGGTCCAGGATGCAGATTTGCAGATAGATGTTTCTACGCTATAGATGAATGTAGAAAAGTAACCCCTGAATTCAAAGAAGTAAGACCTGAGCATTTTGTCGCTTGCCATAGATCAGGAGAAATCCTGGCAGGTACTGCAGCGATGACAAAATAATAATAAACTCCCAATTAGGCAAAGTGCCAATGTTGGGAGTTTATTTTATTCATACAATATGAGCATTAAAAATTCTAAGTCTTCATCTCCAATTGCTTCTATAGAATGAAATTCACCGGGCTTACATATAGTAAGATCTCCAGGTTCTAAAAAGACTTCTTTTCCGTTATCATTGTACATTGCATGACCATCTAATATGTAATATGCTTCTTGGTCACCTTTGTGCTGATGATAGCCTATTGAATTTCCCGGTTTGATAATAGCTTTTCCAAATAATTTTCCTTTGCCTAAAAAATCTTCTTCTTCAAATAATCTAATGATTGTCACATAGCCTTTACCATCTTTTAAATTTTGTACTACCTCTACTTCAAAATCATCAAAATGTTTTACCATATTTCTCCTCCTATTTTATACATCTATTAGGCAGCCCATTTGGGCTGCCTATAATTTTCTATTTAGCTGGGATTAATATGATTTGTCCAGG
>DAONLG010000084.1:0-6333 GCA_035406565.1 Soehngenia sp. | reverse complement strand
AGAAGCATTTTTACTCTATGGTCAAACTCACCATTGCTATCTGTTATTTGTTTTTTTAAACTCTCTAAGTCCATGTAGTAGTGATTGTCTTTTAAAGACAGTTCATTGTCTATAATTATTCGGCCATTGCCCTCAACTACTGATCGAAATGGTGGGTATATCGGTGTTTGGATGATGACCTTGTCTCCCGGATTTGTGAAAGTATTTACACAAAGGTTTAGAGCTGGTACTATACCTGGGCTGAATGTAATCCACTCTTTATCAACTTCCCAGTTGTGTCTTCTCTTAAGCCAATTTATGACTGATTCTTTAAATGAGCTTCCTCTATATGTATATCCAAATACCCCATGTTCTGCTCTTTTTTTTATGCTTTCGATTACTTCTTTCGGCGCTTTGAAATCAGTGTCAGCTACCCACATAGGTATGATGTCATCTCTTTTGAAAACCTCTTTGCAATTGTCCCATTTAACAGAATTAGTTCCTTTTCTGTTTACATCTTCATCAAAATTGTATTCCATCTTTATCCTCCTTATGTAATTGCTTTTATCTATTACAGTGAATAATATACCCTAAATAACAAAGGCAACTACAGCAGTAATAACTTTTGTAGTTGCCTTTCTTTAACTCATTGTCTTTTCAATTTCTTTTTTTAATTTTTCTAATACTCTCTTTTCAATTCTCGAAACGGTCATTTGAGATATATTCATGCTTTTTGCGATATTAACTTGGGTTTTCTTGTTAAAATACCTCTCTATCAATATCTCTTTTTCCATGTCATTTAATTTTCCCATGGTTCTCATTAGAAAATCATTGTTTTCAATTCTATCAAAGTAATAGTCTTCTTCTCCAATCAATTCAGCTAAATTAACCTCTTTGTCTTCACTTTGAGAGTCATAAGTTACATCTAAAGACTGAGGTGTATAAACTTTACTTGCTTCCATAGCTTCTAAAACTTCTTCTTCTGTTATGCCTAGATACTTTGCAATATCCTCAACTGTTGGGACTCTTTGCAGCTCTTGGCTTAAGTCATTTTTTGCTAAGTTTATTTTTTTAGATAGTTCTTGAATTCTTCTGGGTACTCTAATTGTCCAGCCTTTATCTCTAAAGTATTTTTTTATCTCTCCGATTATAGTTGGAGTTGCAAAACTTGAAAATTCATATCCTTTATCGATATCGTATCTATCTATTGCATAGATCAAACCAATGCTTGCCACTTGAAATATGTCATCGTATTCAATACCTCGGTTTGCATATTTTTTTGCGAGTATTTCTGCTATATAGAGATGCTTTTCTATGAGAATATCTCGAATCTCTTTAGTTGGATTTTCTTTATAGAGTCTAAATAATTCTTTAGTGTCCTCTTTGTTGTGATTTTTATTGTTTTTTGATCCATTATGGTTCATAGGATACCATCCTTGTTAATTAATTAATTTAGTTAATTTTATAGAATTCTTAGAGTAATCTACTTCATCTGCTAGAGATTCAATTATCATCTTGCTCATTTCTACTTCTTTTTTATCTAACATTTCTTTTTTTAATTCACCATCTAATTTTATTAGTATTTCTAAAGCTTTTTCATCTATTTTAAATTCTATTTCAAGTTGATTGGTGTTCTCAGAGCATAGTGTTAATATGCTAGCCTCTCCCATCAATACTTTTACATCTTCTACTTCTTCGATGTTAAATCCTAATTTACTAGCGATAGCAGATGCTGTGAGTCTAATTATGCTCAAATAATCTTTTTTATTTGGTACGATTAGTTTTATGGTGTCATTGTTCATCATTTTCACCTCTAAAGATAAACAGGCTATCTAATTTTGTGATGTCAAATAACTTTCGAATGTTTGGTTTTATATTTTCAATATATATTTTATAAGGAGTATCTTGCAGCATTTTTAATAGCCCTATCAATGCCCCAAGTCCTGTAGAATCGATATACTCTAAGTGTTCTCCATCTATCACTAAATCTGCTTTCTTTTGTTCATAAGCTTTTAATACATTGTCTCTAAATTCATTAGATGTGTAAATGTCAATTTCTCCAATAGGCTTAAAAACCCACTTTTCTTCATCGTAGTTGTATTCTACTTTAGTTTGTAAAGCCATTTATTTACCCCCTTGTCTTTATCCTTCGACATATTTTGCTACTGCTACTACTCTATCGTCATTCATCTTCATCAGTGTAACCCCTTGTGTGCTTCTTCCCATGATGGATATATCATCTATTTGCAATCTTATAATTGTTCCATTTAATGATATTATCATTACCTCGTCTTGGCTATTTACTACTTTAGCAGATACTATATCTCCAGTTTTTGCTTTTATGGAATAAGTTTTTATTCCCTTGCCTCCCCTTTTTGTGTTTTATATTCAGTTAAAGGCGTTCTTTTTCCATATCCCTTTTCTGTGATTACCAATAGATATTTATTGTCTTCTGCAATATCCATTGATACTACTTCATCATTTTCATTTAATTGTATCGCTTTTACTCCCATTGCATTTCTGCCCATCACTCTTACGTCTTTTTGGCTAAATCTTATAGCTATGCCCTTTTTAGTGACTACTATTACCTCGTCTTCTTCTTTTGGAAGTTTTACACTTATTAAGTCATCTTCTTCTTTTAATGATATAGCTATCATACCACTTTTTCTGATATTGTTAAATTGCTCAAGATCAGTTTTTTTGATGATTCCTTTTTTAGTTATCATCATGAGTTTTAAATCTTTACTAAACTCATCTACTGGTATGACTGCTGTGATTTTTTCATCTGGATTTATATCTAATAGATTTACTATTGCAGTTCCTTTTGCTTGCCTGCTTGCTTCAGGGATTTCATATGCCTTTAATGAATATACTCTACCCTTGTTTGTGAAGAACAGCAATGTGCTGTGAGTCGAAGTTATAAATAGGTCTTCAACGAAGTCCTCATCTTTCTTAGTAAGTGCTATTACCCCTTTTCCTCCTCTTTTCTGAGGTTTATATGTTCCTTCTGGCATTCTTTTTATATAGCCTAAGTGAGTAAGTGTTATTACAACATCTTCTTCAGGTATCATATCCTCTATGCTTATCTCTTCTTTTGATGGCATGATTCTAGTTCTTCTATGATCAGAATACTTGTCTCTTATTTCAATGAGTTCATTTTTAATTATTTCCAACACTAATCTCTCGTTGGCTAAAATTTCTTTATATGAATTTATTTTCTTTATCAAATCTTCGTATTCTTCTTCTAGTTTTTCTCTTTCTAGTCCAGTGAGTCTTCTAAGTCTCATGTCCAAAATAGCTTGAGCTTGGATTTCTGATAGAGAAAAATTATTCATCAAGCTTTCTTTGGCTTTTTGGTCGTTTGCAGAATTTCTTATCGTCTTAATTATCTCATCTATATGATCTAATGCAATTCTTAAACCCTCAACAATATGTGCTCTTTCTTCTGCTTTTCTTAAATCATATTGAGTTCTTCTCCTTATGATTTCCTCTTGATGTTTGAGATAGTATTTTAAGATTTCTTTTATATTTAATACTCTTGGTTCTCCATTTACTAATGCAAGCATAATGGTTCCAAAAGTTATTTGCATTTGAGTGTGTTTGTATAGATTGTTTAGTACTACATTTGGATTGGCATCTCTTTTAAGTTCTATAACTATCCTCATGCCTTCTCTATCTGATTCATCTCTTAAATCTGAAATTCCTTCAATTTTTTTGTCTCTAGCTAATTCTGCTATTTTTTCAATCAAATTTGCTTTATTTACTTGATATGGAATTTCTGTTACTATGATGCTTCGTCTGCCTTTAGAGTTCTCTTCAATTTCAGCTACAGCCCTTATAGTTAACTTTCCTCTTCCTGTTTTGAAAGATTTCTTTATCCCCTCTTTTCCCATGATGATCCCACCAGTGGGGAAATCGGGCCCTTTTATGACTTTCATCAAGTCATCTATGCTTATTTCATCATTGTCAATTAGCAGGATCAATCCATCTATGACTTCTTTTAAATTGTGCGGCGGTATATTTGTTGCCATACCTACTGCAATTCCTGAAGAACCATTTACCAGTAGATTTGGAAATTTACTTGGCAATACTACTGGTTCTTTTAAAGTTTCGTCAAAATTTGGCATGAAATCTACAGTTTCTTTTTCTATATCCCTTAACATTTCCATAGCTAGAGGTGTCATTTTAACTTCGGTATACCTCATTGCTGCTGCTCCATCTCCATCTACGCTGCCGAAGTTGCCATGGCCATCTACTAGAGGATATCTCGTGTTAAAATCCTGAGCTAGTCTAACCATCGCACCGTATACTGAAGAATCTCCATGTGGATGGTATTTACCGAGTACATCCCCAACTACTCTAGCTGATTTTCTATATTGTTTATCAGGTGAAAGATTAAGTTCACTCATTGCGTAGAGTATTCTTCTGTGAACTGGTTTTAGTCCATCTCGTACATCGGGTAGTGCTCTACTTACGATTACACTCATAGCATAATCTAAGTAAGAGTTTTTCATCTCATCTTCTATATTTATATCAATTAAATTCTGTTTGTTTTCTTCCATATTTACCTCCTATATGTCAAGATTTTTGACATATTTTGCATTTTGTTCGATGAATTCTCTTCTTGGTTCCACTTTGTCTCCCATGAGTGTTGTAAAAATCTCATCTGCTGCTACTGCATCTTCTATCGTCACTCTGTAAAGTATCCTGTTGTTAGGATCCATTGTAGTGTCATAGAGCTGATCTGCATTCATTTCCCCAAGACCTTTATACCTTTGTATTGTGTAATTTCCTCTTCCAATTTCATCTAGATATTTTTCTAGTTCTTTATCCGAATAACAATAATGCTCAGTCTTTCCTTTGCTAACTTTATACAAAGGTGGTTGCGCTATATAGACATGGCCTTTTTCTATTAATTCTCTCATGTATCTATAGAAGAAAGTCAATAAAAGCGTTCTGATATGAGCACCATCGACATCGGCATCTGTCATTATGATTATTTTACCATATCTTAATTTTTCTATGTTGAAATCTTCACCAATACCTGTCCCAAAAGCAGTTATCATAGCTTTTATCTCTTCATATCCGAGTATCTTGTCAAGTCTTGCTTTTTCGACATTCATTATTTTACCTTTCAATGGAAGTATCGCTTGGAATTTTTTATCTCTTCCTTGTTTTGCACTTCCTCCAGCAGAATCTCCCTCTACTAAAAACACTTCTGTTTCTTTTAAGTCATTAGATTGGCAATCAGCTAATTTCCCAGGTAAAGTTGTGTTGTCTAATACACTTCTTTTTCGAGTTAAATCTCTAGCTTTTCTGGCAGCTTCTCTCGCTCTTTGAGAATTTATAGCTTTTTCTAATATTATTTTAGCTGTCTTTGGATTTTCTTCAAAATAACTTGACAGGTGTTCGTATGTTAAAGTATCTACTATCCCTCTTACTTCAGTATTTCCAAGTTTAGCTTTTGTTTGTCCTTCAAACTGAGGCTCTGGTAGTTTTACTGATAAAACTGCACTTAAGCCCTCTCTTACATCATCACCTGAGAGATTTTCATCCTTTTCTTTTAAATAGTTGTACTTTCTTGCATAGTCATTTATGCTTCTAGTTAATGCGGATCTAAAGCCAGCAAGGTGAGTCCCACCTTCCATTGTGTTGATGTTATTTGCAAAGGTCAACATGGTTTCTGAATACGAGTCAGTGTATTGTATCGCTAATTCTACTGTCACTAAATCTTTTTCTTCTTCAAAATAAATAACTTCTTTGTGAAGTGCATTTTTATTTTTGTTGATGTATTCTACAAATGACTTTATTCCACCTGTGTAATGAAATTCTTTTTTCAAATCATTTCTTTTATCTTCTAAAGTTATTTTTATTCCTCTATTTAGAAAAGCCATTTCTCTAAATCTATGTTCCAATGTCTCAAAATTGAATTCTACAGTTTCAAATATTTCGTCATCTGGCAAAAAATGTATAGTTGTACCAGTTTCATTACTTTCCCCAATTTCAGTAAGTTCTGTTACAGCTATACCTCTTTCGAATTTTTGCATGTATTCTTTTCCATTTCTTCTGACTTTTGCGACAAGCCACTTTGAAAGTGCATTTACAACGGATACTCCTACTCCGTGTAAACCTCCTGATACTTTATAAGCTGAGTTATTAAATTTACCTCCTGCATGAAGTATTGTTAAAACTGTTTCTACTGTTGATTTTCCAGTCTGTGGGTGTATTTCTACAGGTATCCCGCTTCCATTGTCTTTTACAGATACTGAACCGTCTTCATGAATTACAACTTCAATTGTATCACAAATTCCCGCTAGAGCTTCATCGATGCTGTTGTCTACTACTTCATAGACA
>DAONLG010000083.1:0-6410 GCA_035406565.1 Soehngenia sp. | reverse complement strand
GTAAATTGTTTCAAAAGCTCTTCGTTTTCTTTACTTAATTTATTTGTGTATTCTCCATTTTCTTTATAATATACTTTATTTAAAACATCCACAGACTGTTTTAAATCATTTATATATTGCATGTACTCATTGCCTTTTAAACCCATTAAATTAAATAACTCTGGCATCAAAAAATTTGGGCTAATTGTGTTTCCCTGACCCTTAAACACATCTCCATATACCTCTTTAGCACTGTCATTGCCCCATATTATATATGGAGTTTCATAGTAGTTAACCATTCCTTGAGGAGTTTTCATATCTATGTCAATTCCCAACATCTTATAGCCGATATCATCATTGCCAAGCCATGGTTTATGGTCACCAAATAACACAACTACAGTAGGTTCTTCTTGATCTCTAAAATATTCTATAAGCTTTTTAATTGCTTCATCTGTCCTTTTTATACCTGACAAATAATTATTTATTATATTAAAAGCTTTTTCATCATAACCTTCCTTAAACTCAATTATGTCATTACCTTCTTTATACTCATCTGAGTAAGGCCCATGATTTTGATAAGTTACGCTAAAATTAAAATAAGGTTTAGCTGAATTTTCATATCCTTCAATTATGAAATCAAAGAAATCATAATCCATAAAGAAGTATTCACTGATTTTACTGTACTTGTTCTCGTAATAATCAAAATTTTGAAATCCTAAGTATTCATTGACATTTCTCCTGTTGTAAAACCATCCGTAAATGGGATGCATTGCTTCTGTATAGTAGCCTTGTTCATCAAAATACCATACAAATGAATTAGTGTCTTTATAGTATCTAGGATGATTGTGATAACCTGTTAAAAAGCTTCTCTCTGTCTCAATAGTTCCACCGCCAAATACATCTGTTATAAGATTGCCATGATAAGATTCTAATTGTAGCTTATGAAAATACTCATATGGATCTTCTTTCCAACTTATATTCTCATATTTAGAAAAATCACTATATGATTCAAGCATTATTGCAATAATATTTACTTTCTTATCTTCAGGTATGTCGTTATATTTGTATGATGAAAGCAGTTCTTTTGCTTCTTCTTTATTGTATCCATCGGGTTCTTTTTCAAATGCTTCCCTTATGCTGTGAATAAAAGGATAAACAAAACCTTTTGCTTGATATTGCTGGGTTTTTGACCAAGGATTTATTAATGATTGATCACCTAACTCTGCATAGACTTTTGTATCACTATATGTGTTGTCGAATAAAAAGTAACTCAATAAAATGACGAAAATAAGGCTTGCAATTCTAATTCTTGTCTTGTCAATTTTATAGTTCGCAAAAAAGTACAACATCACTGTGATGAATATTATCCCTATAATCATTATTATCATGTTTCTACTAAATACAATAGGATATTTCTGAGCCATATCCATAGATTCTCTTACAAGTAAAATATCAATAAATTTAAAAGGATCATCTCTGTAAGTCAACTTAAATTTATTGATAATCGAAAAAGTGACCCACAAACCCGTCGAAATAAAATAACCTAAATACAATCTATTCGTTACTAAATAGATCAACGCAAATAAAAGAAAAATAGGAAGAAAATTCAATAGTAAAAGTTTGGGGCTTTGAAAGTAGCTTATAAACATTTCCATATCCCAAACAGCTCTCGAAAATACAAAAGTCAAAGCCATTGTAATAAAACTCAGCACAGTTATTATGCTTAATACAAAAATATTTTCTGATATTTTGCTTTTAAAATTTATTATTTTTCTTTCTTTATTTTTTTTCATATCATCATCTCCATTTTATACAGTCTATATTATAACATATTTGACCCATTCATCAATAAGATTGAGATGATTTTATTTCAAATGAAATGAGAGTTGATAATCAACTCTCATTAAAAATTACATTCTAATAGTGCCTCTAGTGCATATTTATAGCTATAAAATCCAAGTCCAGAAATTTGCCCAATACACGCAGGTGCAATTACTGATTTGCGCCTGAATTCCTCTCTCTTGTATATGTTAGATATATGAACCTCGATAGTATTAATTTCAACTGATTTAATAGCATCATATATTGCATAGCTATAATGAGTGTAAGCTCCGGGATTTATTATAATTCCATCAGTTGATCCGTATACTTTCTGGATAATGTTTATAATTTCCCCTTCTGAATTTTCTTGATAGATGCTAACATCTACACCTAGTTTATCCGCTTCTTCTCTTATAAACTTGCATAAATCCTCATAAGTATTTACTCCATATATATTCTTTTCCCTTATCCCTAAGAAGTTAATATTAGGTCCATTTATTACAGTTATATTCATCAGATGCCTCCAAATCTTCATCTATTTCAATGCACAAATCCCTTACAATCGTATCTATGATATTTTCTTCTATATATATGTCATTCCATATTTCTTGTGATTTTACTGCCTGTGCTGCCAACATATACAATCCATTTAATGCTATCAACCCTTCTTTTTGAGCTTCCTGCAAGAACAGAGTTTTTGTAGGATTGTAAACTAAATCAATCGCATATTTAAAATTCTTTAAAAATTTCCTTTCAATTGGTGATTTATTGACATTAGGATGCATCCCAACAGGAGTAGTATTGATTATTATTGAGTAATCAGTGGCTTTTGATATATCTTCATATCCAATAATATCGTATTCCTTGTATTTAAGCCTTGCAGTTTCAGGATTTCTTGATACAATTGTGATATTTTTTGCATTATTATCTCTTAAATACTGAACTACGGCTCTGGAAGCACCTCCTGTGCCTAGTAATAAAATATTTTTACCATTTATTTCAATACCGTATTTTTTAAGCAACATTCCAAATCCATAATAATCAGTATTGTAACCGATCGCAGAATTGTCTTTGCCAATTTTTATTACATTTATTGCTCCAATTTTTTTTGCTTCTTCATTTAGTAAATCCAAATAATCGATTATATCAACCTTGTATGGAATAGTCACATTTACTCCACTAAATCCTAAGACTTTCAAAGCTGAAACTACATACTTTAAATTTTTTCTTTTTACTTCATAAACTCCATATTGGCCTTTTATGTTTATCATATTGAGTATTTTGTCATGTATAAACGGCGAATATGTATGCTTTAAATTTTCTCCAATTAATCCAAAATTTTTATTCATAATAGCACCTTAACTAAATAAATATTCTTCATATCAGCTATATTATACTCTTTATTTTATATATAATGAAGATTTCTCGCCAAGCACATTTACTCTTTAGAAAAAATAATTTATTCTCTCAATTGGAACGGTTTCAATAAATGCTTCACCAATTTTTCTAAGAATTACTAGATTTATATTTCCCGATTTGTTTTTCTTGTCAAATAATATGTACTTTCTTATTGTTTCCATATCAACATTTGGCAGATCATAGTTGATATTAAAATTATCTAAGAGTTTCTCTAATTTGAATTTTGAACCTCGTTTTGTGTACCCTAGCTCTTCAGTTTTATTTGTGATATAGTGCATGCCTATGGCCACTGCTTCCCCATGAGTTATATTGAAATTCAAATACTTCTCCAAAGCGTGTCCTAAAGTATGCCCAAAGTTTAAAATCATCCTGATGCCATTGTCCTTTTCATCTATTTCTACAATCTCTTTTTTTATATTACAACAAGTATATATGATATACTCCAGAGAATTAAATAAATCTTTCATAGTTTTTATTTCCATTAAATAATTAAAAAATTGCTCATCTTTGATACAAGCATATTTAATGACTTCACTTAAACCCGCTTTTAATTGCTCATTAGAAAGTGTTTTTATTGCTAGAGGGTCTATGATTACTTTCTTTGGCTGGTAAAAACTTCCTATTAAGTTCTTCCCTTGTTTCAAGTTTACAGCAACCTTACCCCCAATACTTGAATCTATTTGTGCAAGTAAAGTCGTAGGTATTTGAACAAACTCAATTCCCCTTAAATAAGTAGCTGCTGCAAAACCTGCTAAATCTCCTATTACACCTCCCCCTAAAGCTATTATGAGATCACTTCTAGTTAATCCAAATTTTAAAAAATTGTCATATAAGTTTTGCAGAGTTTCAATTGATTTACTGTCTTCTCCTGGATTTAGTATGATAAAGTAGGGTTTGAAATTATACTTTTTAAGAGATTTCTCCACTGTTTTCCCATACAGTTTATAGACATTATCATCTGTCACAACTGCTATTTTTATTTCTTTGTATATTTCCCTTACTTCTGCTCCAACATCATCTAATATTCCATTTTCAATGACTATATCATATTTACTCGATTGTAAATTTACGCTAATAACTTCCATATATTCTCTCTTTTCATAATTAGAATTTTAATATTAAAATTCGTACTAAATTTCTCTTCCTTCAAGCTGAGCTAATGGCTTTATTTTTTTCATTAAATTAGCGAAGTTGTCTGGCTTTAAAGATTGATTACCATCGCTTAAAGCTTTCTCTGGTTCATTGTGTACCTCAATCATCAACCCATCAGCTCCGACCGATATGGAGGCTTTAGAAAGAGACTCAACCATCCACCATAGCCCTGTACTGTGGCTTGGATCTACTATAACCGGAAGATGACTTAATTTTTTCAATGCTGGTACTGCACTTAAGTCTAATGTATTCCTTGTAAATTTCTCAAATGTGCGTATGCCACGTTCGCACAATATAACATTTTCATTCCCACCTGCCAAAATATATTCAGCAGATAATAGAAATTCCTCTATAGTAGCAGAAATTCCACGCTTTAATAGTATTGGTTTGTTTACTTTGCCTAATTCTCTAAGCAGCTCATAGTTTTGCATATTCCTTGCGCCTACTTGTATTATATCAACATTTTCAACAAATTGGTCTATATGATTTATAGACATTATCTCAGTTACTATCGGTAGCCCGGTTTGTTCACTTGCATATTTTAAAAGCTCTATTCCCTCGTCTCCTAGTCCTTGAAAAGTGTATGGAGATGTCCTTGGTTTGAAGGCCCCACCTCTTAGAAAATTAGCTCCTTGTTGTTTGACAAATTTAGCAATGGATAATATTTGATCCTTGTTTTCTATTGAGCAAGGTCCTGCGATTACTGCAAGCTTTCTCCCGCCTATTTTTTGATTCTTTACATCAATTATTGTATCTTCGCTTTTATATAGCCTACTAGCTTTCATCTGAGAAACTTCAATTGGCATCACTTTATCTACTGCTTTATTCTCTTCTAATTCTTTTAAATCCAGTAAATCAATATTGCCCTTTATCCCTAATATATGATAATCTAGCCCTATTAATTCATAAATTTCTAAACCTAAAGAATGTATTTTTTCTTTGATTTTATATATATCTGCTTCATTTGCAGAAGCATTTAAAGTTAATATCATATTATTACCTCCGGCTTTATATTGTATTCTTATTTCCCGGTTATTATAGATTAAAAAAGAGTCCTTTAAGGGCTCCAAAATTTCACAATAAATTAGTCTTAGCTTTCAATAATTCTACCACATAATCGCAAATTGTCAACTCTTTAATGTATTTATTAAAAGTTCGTTTGAATATTGATTTATTTTGGTATATAGATAATATTCGATTATTATACTAAATATTATACTAAGGAGCTTCTTATGAAAAAAATAAATTTAAATTTTAAAAACAGATATGGCTTTAATTTAGCTGGGACACTAGATTTACCTGATAACAAATCTCCAGATAGTTTTGGAATATTTGCTCATTGTTTTTCTTGTTCTAAACAATATAAACTGCTTGTAAATGTAAATAGCGAGCTGACAAAAGATAGTGTTGGAGTTTTTAGGTTCGATTTTACAGGATTAGGTGAAAGTGAGGGAGATTTTTCTGCAACAACCTTCACAACTAATGTCACAGATTTATTAGATGCCATTAGCTTTATAGAATCCGAATATGGAAAAGTTGATTTTCTTTTAGGCCATTCTATGGGTGCAGTTGCAGCTATAAGAGCTTCGTTAGAAGTTCATGACCTCAAAGCTCTAGTTACATTTGGTGCACCATATAGCTTTGAAAATCTAGTAAAGTTGTTGGAAAAGCATAAAGATGATTTCAATATCAGTAATGAAGCGATGATAACGATTGGTGGCAGAGAACTTAAGGTACAGAAACCATTGATTGAAGATATTTCTTCACAAAATATTCCTTTATTCATTGAGAAAATAGCAATTCCCTACATGATCATTCATTCTCCTACTGATGAAATGGTCCCTTACATGGATGCTTTGGAGATTTTTAATCATGTTAATAGCTATAAAAATTTTTTATCTGTAGACAATGCAAATCACATATTCACCAATAATGAAGATTCCGTCTTTGCAGGTAAAGTGATCCGTGAATGGCTGAAAAGATATATATAAAAAAATAGCCCACTATCAAATGATAGTGGGTTTTCTAAAGTCTGGCAG
>DAONLG010000082.1:0-6481 GCA_035406565.1 Soehngenia sp. | reverse complement strand
GTTAAAAATGCGCATAAATCTAAGCCTGCAGCCCCAACAGTTTCGTATTCAGGTAAGCTATTAGAACTTTTATTTACTACTTTTACTTCCATGATATCCTCCTAACAAAATACGTCTTTAATGTTTTGTTCAAATTTGATTTTATTTTTAATATTCCCAACATAAGTTAAAAATACCTTATTTAAACTAAAATATTTATCTATAAATTGTGATACACTATTTACAGATATTTTGTCTATATGGTTTATTATTTTATCATGATTATCTATGAAACCAATATCTAATAACTCTTTTCCATTATCATACATCTTGTTAAATGGATTATCAATACTAAGTAGATAACTGCCTATTAGTTGCTCTTTATATTTCTCTACGTGATTAGCACAGATCTTATTATTATATAGATTTATTAATTCTCTTTTTATAATTTTTAACACATCAATTGCATTTTTACTATCTAATGCTAGATATATTTCAAGCATCCCGGCATTTTTATATGTTTCAACGCTTGATTCTATCTCGTAGGCCAATCCAAGTTCTTCCCTAATAATTTGATACAAAATTGAACTCATACTGCCACCTAGATAATTGTTTACTAAAAGCCCTTCAAAATAATCATCTGCATAAGTTGAACAATAAGGGATCGCAAGACATAGATTCAGTTGTTCGGTTTTTTTAAATTCACCTTTAATTATTAAATTAAGGTTATTTTCTGATATCTTATTTTCATTGAACTTTATTTCAGATTTATTGCTTTTATTGTTATTAAACTTGTTAAATCGACTGTTCAGTTGGTGAATGATATTTTCAACATCAACATTACCAGCTATCGAGATAACAATATTTTCTGCAGTATATCTATTGTTATAGTATTCCTTTATTTCATT
The DNA here is from genome assembly GCA_035406565.1 of Soehngenia sp. Taxonomy (GTDB): domain Bacteria; phylum Bacillota; class Clostridia; order Tissierellales; family Tissierellaceae; genus Soehngenia. Next base: position 5,594 of record DAONLG010000082.1, on the reverse strand, counting down.
TCTATTTATATTATTAATTGTACTTTCAGTTCCCAAAATAGGAAAGGATAAAGGGATGTCTTTAAACATAATTTCACTCATCATTTCGAAAACTAAATCATCAGGCAAATCTTTATACATCTTAATTTCTTCAGTTATAACATTTTTTTCCTTCAATATATCACTCTCTAAGAAAAGTGAATTTGCCAACATATCATAGATTATGTCGATCGCTAAATTTATATATTTATATGGAACCTTTGAATATATACAAGTATGTTCTTTTGTTGTAAAAGCATTAATTTGTCCGCCAACAAAATCTATTTCTTCTGCTATTTCTCTATTAGTTCTATTTTGGGTCCCTTTAAACAGCATGTGTTCTATGAAATGTGATATTCCTAAAATTTCTTTATTTTCATATATTGAACCACTTTTTATTAAAATGCCAATTAACGCAGAATTAACGTATTTGTTATTGTCAATAGTAACTTTTATACCATTATCTAAACTGGTTATTAACATTATGACCTCCTTAAAGAAAACAAACATGAACCAAAGGTTCATGCTCCTTGTTAATTATTTGTCGGTTCTTGATTATTTTCATTGTTTTCATCAGGCAATAATACTTTTCTAGACAAATTAATACGACCTTGGTTGTCAATTTCTATTACTTTAACTAAAATTTCATCGCCAACTGATACAATATCTTCAACTTTATTTACTCTTTCTTTTGCTAATTGAGAAATATGAACTAAACCTTCTTTGCCATTCAAAACCTCAACAAAAGCACCAAAAGTTGTAATTTTTGTTACTTTACCAAGATAAATATCTCCAACTTCTATTTCTTTTATAATGTTTTGAATCATCTCAATTGCTTTTTTACTAGCAATAGCATTATTTGAAATAACCGATACTCTTCCGTCATCTTCAATATCTATTTTTACGCCAGTCTCATCAATTATCTTATTTATAACTTTCCCGCCAGGTCCTATGATATCTCTAATTTTATCAGGATTAACTTGTAAAACAGTTATTCTAGGTGCATAAATTGATAATTCTTCTCTTGGAGCAGAAATGGTTTGCATCATTTTATCCAAAATAAATAATCTACCTTTTCTAGCCCTTTCTAATGCTTCTTTCAATATTTTTTCATCTATTCCATCAATTTTTATGTCCATTTGAATAGCTGTTATTCCTTCACTAGTTCCTGCTACTTTGAAATCCATATCTCCAAGATGATCTTCTAAGCCTTGTATATCAGATAATATAGCAACTTTATCTCCTTCTTTGATCAATCCCATTGCAATTCCAGCAACAGGAGCTTTTATAGGTACACCTGCATCTAATAATGCTAAAGTTGAACCACATACACTAGCTTGTGAAGTTGATCCGTTTGAACTTAGTACTTCAGAAACAAGTCTCAAAGTATATGGAAATTCATTCTCTGGAGGAATAACTGGTTCTAATGCTCTTTCTGCTAATGCACCATGTCCTATCTCTCTTCTCCCAGGACCCCTAGATGGTCGTACTTCGCCTACAGAGTATGGTGGAAAATTATAATGATGCATATATCTTTTTGACTCTTCTTCTCCTAGACCATCAATTATTTGAACATCGCTTGAAGCTCCTAAAGTTGCAATAGTTAGGACTTGTGTTTGCCCTCTATTGAATAATCCAGATCCGTGTGTTCTAGGTAAAAGGCCTACTTCGCAGCTGATAGGTCTTATCTCATCTAATTTTCTATTGTCTGGTCTAATGCCTTTTTCGATAATTTGTTTTCTGACTTCCTCTTTCATAATTGTTTCAAAAACTTCAGATATATCTTTTTCTGTGTCTGGGTATTTTTCTAATACGATTTCTGCAATTTCCTTTTTTAAATTTTCTACATTTTCATCTCTCTCTGTTTTATCAACAGTATACAAAGCATCAATAAGTTTATTAGTAGCAAGCTGCCTTACTAAATTTTCAACTTCTTTGTCAGGCATAAACAATTCATATTTAGATTTCTCTTTGCCGCAATCACGCACTATTTCGTCAATAAAATCACATATTTTCTTGATTTCCTCATGCCCTTTTAATATAGCTTCTAACATCACTTCTTCAGTTACAAATTTAGCACCTGCTTCTACCATCATTATGGCATCTTTTGTTCCAGATACTGTTAAGTTAATATCTGATATCTCTCTTTGCTCACTGTTTGGATTGATAACAATTTCTCCATTTACTCTTCCTACTTGTACTGAACCAGTTGGGCCATTAAAAGGAATATCAGAAACAGATAAGGCAATTGATGAGCCTATCATAGCAGCTATTTCAGGACTGTTGTCTTGATCTACTGATAGAACAGTTGCTATCACTTGTACATCATTCCTAAAGCCATCAGGGAATAGTGGTCTAATGGGCCTATCTATCAGTCTTGATGTAAGTATTGCTTTTTCACTAGGCCTGCCTTCTCTTTTTATGAATCCTCCAGGGATCTTGCCTACTGAATACAATTTTTCTTCATAATCTACACTTAAAGGGAAAAAATCAATTCCTTCACGTGGCTCTTTTGATTGAGTCGCTGTCACCAAAGTAACAGTATCTCCATATCTAACAAGGCATGAGCCATTAGCTTGCTGCGCAACTTTTCCAACAGTGATGGACAATTCTCTACCCGCAAGCATATATTTATATATCTTTTCCATGAGCTACCTCCAATCATTTCTCATTATATAAACTAATAGAGCGGGAAGTCCCGCTCTAATTTAACCTCTAATGCCAAGTTTTTCAATTAAAGAACGATATCTTTCAATATCTTTATTCTCTAGATATCTGAGCAAACCTCTTCTTTGACCTACCATTTTCAAAAGACCTCTTCTTGAATGATGATCTTTTTTATGTGTTTGAAGATGATCATTTACTGCATTGATTCTGTAAGTTAAAAGAGCAATCTGAACTTCTGGTGAGCCAGTGTCCCCTTCATGAGTTTTAAACTCTTCGATTATTCTTTCTTTTTCTTCTTTTGTTAACATTACTCCACCTCCATATAATATAATTCGCCATTATCAACGCTATCGCTGAGGAACGAATAGCTTTGATAAGGTAACTAACAATATGATATTATCATATACTCTAGAAATTGTAAATCACATTTTTCTTTTTTATATAATTTACATCCTCTATCATTCTATTTACTAAATCTTCAACTCTATCAAAACTTATTTCTGGCCTAATATACTCTACAAATGATATATCTATTATATTTCCATATAGTAAATCATTAAATCCTATGATGTGGTTTTCAATCTTTAATGATTTCTCTTGAAAAGTAGGATTAAATCCTACGCTGGTAGCACTTTTATAAGTTTTATCACCGATAGTAGTCAAGGTGCTATAGACACCATTCTTAGGAATAACAAAATTATCAGTTAGTTTGATATTAGCAGTTGGAAAACCAAGTTTTGTTCCAATTCCTTTTCCATGAACCACTTCACCTTTTATAGTATAGAATCTACCTAACAGTTTATTAGCTATATCTATTTTACCGTAGGTGATTAAACTTCTAATTAATGTGCTGCTTACTATTTTGTCTTCGTAATATACAGGACTTACTATTTCAGCAATTATACCTTTCTCAGAACAAATCGTTTTTAATGTATCTGTATCCCCAGATGCTTTATATCCAAATTTATAGTTATATCCTACAACTACAGATTTACAATTTAATTTATCTATCAATATTTTATTAATAAATTCATGTGGAGATAATTTCATTACATTTTCACTAAATTTCATTAAATATACATTTTCAACCCCAAGTTTGTCTAAAATATATAATTTTTGTTCATTGTTACTTAACAAACTTGGAAAAGTATTACTTGTTACACTCTTAGTATGATTCTCGAATATTAACACAGATGGAATTAAATTGTTGATTTTTGATATTTCTATCATTCTTTTTATAAGATTTTGGTGCCCAATATGAATCCCATCAAAATTTCCAAGTGCTATTGCAATTTTTTCAGTGTTTCTATAATCGTCATTTAATTCTATAATCTTCATTAGCTATCACCTAGTAGAACTTTTTTCATTTTTAATATTGTCTTATTGTTCCTTGTCTCTATTTGGCCTATCCCCAAAAATATATCATTAGAATATACTTTTAAGTCTGTATCGATAAAAAAGTTGTGTTTTTCATCAATTGGTATACTGTTACCATTACATAGTTTTTGAAAATATTCTTTGCTTACATTTATTGTATCCATATAATCTATTGCCTTGTCTATTGGAATTAAAAAACTATTTTTTTTATCTTTTTGAATAAGATCACTTAATAATTCATCATTAATTGAATTTTCAATTTTAAAGTTTCCAACTTGAATTCTTTGCAAAAATGACATATACCCATAAGTTTCTAGTTTCATCCCTATATCATCACATAGTGATCTGATGTATGTTCCTTTTGAACATTTAACCCTAAATATAATTTTTCTATTATCAATTATCTTGATGATATTTATGTTTTTTATGTCGACTATATTCGGTTTTCTTTCAATCTCTTTCCCCATTCTTGCTAGTTCATATAGTTTTTTCCCATTTATTTTTTTTGAAGAAAACATAGGGGGTGTCTGTTCTATTTTCCCTTTGAATTGGCTGAACACATCTACTATTTGTTCATTTGTTACGATAGTATCAGATTGAGCAATTGGCTTTCCTTCTTTGTCATAAGTATCAGTTCTTAGTCCTAAAGTCAATTCTGCAATATACTCCTTGTCATGCTCAATAAGGTATTCAGAAATTCTAGTGGCATTACCAACAAGCATTGGCAAAACTCCACAAGCCATTGGATCAAGTGTACCTATATGACCAACTTTTTTTGTGTTTATTATCTTTCTTATTACGTTTACTGCATCATGCGATGTCATGCCTGAAGGTTTATAATAATTCAATACGCCATTCATAGTCATAATCCTCAAATATAGTTTTTAATAATATCAATTATCAAATTTTCTGATTCATCTATTGATTTTTCGATTGTGCAGCCAGCTGCTCTTAAATGTCCCCCACCACCAAAATGATTACATATTTTATTTGCATCAACATAGTCTTTGGTCCTTATGCTGATACGTGTTAAATTGTTAGTGATTTCTTTTAACAGAACAGAGACTTCGACGGTTTCTGTATCCCTTAAAAATTCAACAATTCCATCTGAATCTTCAGGCTTTGCCTTTGTTTTATATAAATCATCTAGGGTCACTCTTGCTATCGAAACTTTGTTATCATACAATAGCTTTGATGATCCAACAACTTTAATAAATAACTTTGTACGTTCAAGAGACCTTTTTTGGTATAATTTTTTATTAATATTATAAGCGTCAATACCAATATCTAAAAGTTTTGACACAATGATATGAGTATTAGATGTAACATTTTCATACATAAATCTTCCAGTATCTGTACTTATTCCAGCGTATATACAAGTAGCTATATCTATATCAAGTGGTAAATTAAGTTCTTCAATAAGTTTGAAGATTATTTCACTAGTTGATGATGCTTTGAAATCAACTATGTTTATGTTTCCAAAATTTGTATTGCTCATATGATGATCTATATTAATTATGGCTCCTGAATTT
>DAONLG010000081.1:0-6517 GCA_035406565.1 Soehngenia sp. | reverse complement strand
AGTATCAGTATTATAGCGAAAACGATTAAAACCGCCCATTTCCTTTTTATTTTCTTTTTCTCGAGAAAATTCACCAGCGGATTTAATATATAGGCTAAAACTAAAGCATATATAAAAGGGCTAATTACTTTAGAAAAATGATCCCAAAAACCAAAAAATGCAATCAAAGAAATTATAATCAACGCTATATCCAATATCCATATTTTTTTTATCTTTATAGCTCTCATCTAAACATCATCTCCTTCCGACATTTTTTATTCAGATAATAGTAGTTTATCATTAGATAAAGCATAATTCAATCAATTATACTTGTAGAAAAAAAGCAAAAATGCTAATATAGATGAAGAGTAAATTTATCACTTCATTAAATGGAGTGATATTTAATTTAAATGAGGGATGTAAATGAAAAAAAGAGTTATATTAGGCATGAGTGGAGGAGTCGATTCTTCGGTTTCCGCTTTACTACTTAAAAATCAAGGTTATGATGTAATTGGATTATTTATGAAAAATTGGGATGAAAAAGATGAAGATGGCGTGTGCACAGCTACACAAGATGCTGAAGATGCAATGAGAGTGGCATTTGAACTAGGTATACCATGCTACACAATCAATTTTGAAAAAGAATATTGGGATAGAGTTTTTAGTTACTTTTTAGATGAATATAACAAAGGAAGAACCCCTAATCCAGATGTCATGTGCAATCAAGAAATCAAATTCAATGCATTTCTAGATTATGCTCTAAATCTAGAGGCTGACTATATAGCTATGGGACACTACGCTAGAGTCAAAGAGGAAAATGGCGAATATTTACTGCTGCGAGGCGTTGATAAAAATAAAGACCAATCCTATTTTTTGTCTCGAATTGGTCAGAAAGCACTATCTAAAACAATCTTTCCAATAGGAGAGTTAACTAAAGAAGAAGTGCGAAAAATAGCAGAAGAAGCAAATCTCTACACTGCAAAAAAGAAAGATTCAACTGGAATATGTTTTATTGGTGAAAGAGATTTCGATAAATTTCTAGATAAATATCTGCTAGCTACTCCGGGAGACATAATAGATGTTGACGGAAGTAAGATTGGAGAACATACTGGATTAATTCACTACACTATAGGTCAAAGAAAGGGCATAGGGATAGGCGGAATAAAAAGTGGAGAGCCTTGGTTTGTAGTTGGTAAAAATTTGAAAAAAAATATCTTGTATGTAGCTCAAGGTGAAGAACATAAAGCGCTTTATTCAGTAGCCTTAATTGGTGAAGATCCTAAATGGATAAGTGAAAAAGAACCAGAATTTCCTCTACACTGCACCGCTAAATTTAGATATAGACAAAAAGACATACCTGTAATAGTAGAAAAGTCGGATGACAAATTATACGTCAAATTTGACTATCCTGTAAAGGCAATAACTCCAGGCCAAGTAGCAGTGTTTTATGATGGAGAGATTTGTTTAGGAAGTGCAATTATAAATAAAGCAATACCATTAGATGAAAAATATAATTTTAGTTAAAATGCTGTATGGGTTTCCCATACAGCATTTTGTTATTCTACAACTACTTTTCCATCTTCGATTAATTTATCAGCAATCCATTCTGCAACTTTGCCTGTTATTTCAACACAGTGTTTCTTTCTTTCAGGGCTTTGGAAATTATCTCCAGCCCATTGTCTTGTCATAACTCTACAACAAGTTGAGCCGTATTCATCTTTTATGAAATCATGCAGCCCTGCTGCTATTGGGAACATGGAATCATCCATTTTTTCGCCATAATTTCTACCATAAACCATTCCTAAAGCCATTATTCCTCCACTTACTGCACCACATAAACACCCTGATTTACCGATTCCTATCGGAAACCCTGATGCCATTTTTACTACATTGTCTTCATATGGTTTCCCAAGTAAATTGTTAATTGCTCTTACAACTGCCTCGGAGCAGAAAAATTCTCCTCTTTGAAAATATCCTTCAGCTTCGCTTTTTACTTGATTAATTAACTCTTCTCTAGTCATATTATCACCTCTAATTAGATTTTATATTAGAACTTAAAAATGAAATGTATCTTATTAAAACATATACTACCAACAAAACTGCAATTATCTCTTCAGCAAACGCAACTGACGATAAAAACTTAAAAGATTCATTTACTCCTTTTAAATAATTTGCTGCTCCCTTTAACCCAATTGCTGTAATAACAGTAGGAAAAGTAAAAGCTGCGTATGAAGGGTAAAATTTCAAGTTCAATAGTTTTGGCAGCTTAGTTAACACATAAATATAAAGGATTTGTGAAATTATCAAAAGCGCTAACACCACTGCATAACTTTTGTTTTCAAATACATTCATATATCCTGCAAGCAACAACCCTGCTGGTGCGGTCATTATTGTTAGAGTAGGTAAAGCTGGCTCGGGTATTTCTCTAACAGCAAATACTCTCTTTATGACGATAGGCAGCAATACTATGAAGCTGATTAATCCAAAATAAAACAGTATCCTACCTATAGACTCATATCCAAATGCTTTAGAAGAAACTGACCCTGCAACAATCCCCACATAAACTATAAACCATGAAGGAAATACTTTTTTGATGTCGAATTTTGTCACAAAATTAATTGTAAACCAAATTATCAATACGATATGAAATCCTAAACCAAATATCCACAAAAATCTAGCAAGTGGATCAGAATATGGTTTTAAATAAGTACTTAAAATCATAATTGCCATGCTAAAAGTTGGAAAAGTGCTAGCAATTACTGGATTTTGCAAATCCGTTCTCGTCTGTTCGAATGATGTAAATATTTTAATAATTAAAAGCACTGCTAGTATAGAGCTAATAATACCAAATATATTGCGATATACTTCTCCATGGCTTTGTACTAAATTCCCAGTTGCAGCAAGTCCAAGTATAAGCCCTGAAATTGGCAATGGTATTTTTTTGATTCTCTCCATAAAATCCCTCCTTTGTTAGTCATTCCCTAGTTTAGCACAAAAAGCAAATCCTTGTAATTGAATCTTTCTATATATGTTTTTAAACTAATTGAATTTTCTATACCGATTAGTAAGGATTATTGTGCTTCATCATATATTTTAAGACTATAGTAGACAATAATGATTTTGTCCGCAAACATAATTAAATAAAAAAATACCCTTAAGGCTTTACTTAAAGGTGCATTTTAATGCTTTTAATTTAAACATTCATCAAATAGAATTTAATTTATATTAGTAGCATCTGCAAATAATTACATCTTCTCTTATTCTCACTTTATAAAAATATGTCATAGTATATCTAATTTCTTTAAAATCTATTTGAAATAGTAATATATCTCCTTTTTTTAAAATTCTATTTTTAAATATTTACCTCCTAATTATTGGCAATGTTTTGTTATATTATATAATATTAATCGTTCGTTTTAAAACTATTTTAATCTTTTTTTAATATTTTTCTATTGTATTAAATAAGCTAATGATGTATTATATTATCAACTTCATATTTTTTTAAGGTGTATTACTTAATAGGGAAATGCGTGAAACGCTGCAGCCCCCGCTACTGTATGTGGTATGCTTATCTTTTATCCACTGTAGTTTTACTATGGGAAGGTTTGATAAGTTTAAGCCACAAGCCAGGAGACCTGCCTTGAAAATTATGTTTTACTTTCGGAGGGAAAGGAGGAAACAAATCAACAATTATTTTTGTTTATTTAGCTCCTTTATAGGAGCTTTTTTTATAGTACTTGGGAGGGTTTTAGATGAAACCAGATTATGATTTAATAAGTTATCCATTTTTAAATGAAGATGCTAAAGTTGTAGATCATGAAATTTTGACAGATAAACTTTCTTCAACTTTAGGTCATATATTATCTAAAAATACACCTTTAGAAAAAGAAACTTGGTGGTTATTAGAAAGAGTTTTGCATTTAAATGGCTCATTACGAGGGAAAATGGCTATTTCAGAAGCTGATATTAAAGAAGGTTTGATAATGTATCATGTATTAAAAGACAGAAATAAAGATAGATTGATTAATTTTGTCTATCCCACAGGTTCTAGCATTGCAACTCTGTATCATAACGCAAGATGTGAAGCAAAAATCGTTACTAGAAATTTGTATCTGATTCAAAAGTCAGGTGTGGTCGTACCACAGATTTTAATTGATTTTTCAAATCTAACTGCAAATCTGTTGTTTGCATTTGCAATAGAAACTAACAGACTTAAAAACATAGATGAAATTGAATTCATCTCAAAATCTTATTAACTGGAGGAATTAAATCAAATGAGCAATACTAAAAAAATTATATTGACGATACTAGCAATAGCATTGGTTGTAGGAGTATTCTTTGGAATAAATAAATATTTTCAAGGCAGCGATTTAGATAAAACTATTTATATAACCATCATCAACGATACCAACGGAGAAGTATTGATGGAAAAAACTAAATTTAAAACCGAAAAGGAAACCCTAGGTGATTTTCTAGAAGAAAACAAAGAAAAACTAAATGTAAAAATGACTGATACACAGTACGGAAGATTCTTAGATGGTTTATTGGGCTTAGAAACAGCAGACATGACAAAAGGCCCTTGGTGGATGTATACATACAAATCTGAGGAAAAAGGTCTTGAAATGAAAATAGGAGAAGCTCCAGGTGTGGATTCTTTAGGTCTTAATGATGGTGATGAAATAGAATTTCACTACACTATAATGTCTGGAATGTAAAATGAATAGTAAAAAAGTTACAAGAGTAGCTATGCTTGCTAGTATATTGTATATCATACAATTTATAGGTTCTGGACTATTGTATATAGAGCTTGTGAACTTTACCATTCTTTTATATGGTGTCACCTTAAAAAGGGACGAATCCTATTTAGCGGTTACTATATTTTGCTTATTAGTGATGTTAACTCGAGGATTTGGTCTTTGGACGATAATGTATTTAGTTGTATTTCCACAATACGCTTTAATATATGCAGCTTTAGGTAAAAAAATAAAGTCACTGTATCTACTTGCACTTTTAGGTTTTGTGCTAGCGTTTATTTGTGGTACATTAATTGATATACCGTATATAATTGCTGCGAATTTAGACTATAAAGGACTTATAATTAGATTACTTCTTGGATTTCAAGTTTCTATAGTGAATGCTTTAGTCACTTTCATTGCAACATTATTCTTGCTAGATCCATTAAATAAGCTTTTGTTGAAGCTTAATACTTAAAAAGTAGAGCTTTATGCTCTACTTGCCCCCTTTTTTACCCATGCGAATAATCAAATAGATAATCCCAGAAACTATAAATCCCTCTAAACCAATAGTTGTAAGAATTCTAGTCTCTTCAGTAAATTCTAATCCGTTTATTAACACCGGAAAATAATTATAAATAGCTATAATTAGAAATGCCACAGGTAAGATGAGTCCTGTAAATCTGCTCTCTTTTCTTGCAAAACCTATTTCTAAGAACAACACCATAAATCCGATTAAAAAATAGGCTAAAACTATATTATTCTCCAAGATACCACCTTCAATTTACAGTATTTTTAAAAATTATATTGTCATCATCAATTATAATTATATTCATGATAAAATACAACTTAACTGTTTAAAAACACCCCAATTAACAAATGTTAATTGGGGTGCTTTTATTTATGTTCTAAATCATATACTCTCTTATATAAATTTATCAATCGGCTAATTAAATTCTTTTCAGCTAATGCTGTCATTAATTGGTCTTGAGCGTGTACTACAAGGAAATTTGGTACTTGACTTTGCTTTCCTTGCACTAATTTGTTTTGATAATCATGACCTGCATAAAATTCCTCATCGGCTTTTTCTAAATGTGCCTTAGCGTCATCAAATCTGCCTTCTTCTGCTGCTTCAAGTGCCTCATAAGCCTCTGCTCTTGCATTGCCCCCGTGAAGCACTAGATTGTATATGATTTCTTCTAATTCCATCATTTCTTTATTATCATTCATTTGCAACTACTCCTTCTTGTTCTGAATTTATTAGCTGTTTTTCATACATTTTAAAGAAAGGATAATATATTATTCCTGCTACAACTATGTTCACAAGCTGCAGTACTATCGCTTTCCAATCTCCGCTGCTTGATATAAATCCACTTAAAAATACAGGTACTGTGAATGGAAGCTGTAACAATGGTTTTGCAACGATATTTGTAGCAAATGCAATATAGTTTATTGTTACTGCTGCCATAGGCGCTAGCATGAACGGTATCATCAATATTGGATTTAATACTATTGGTGCCCCGAAGATCACTGGTTCATTTATATTAAATACTGCTGGAACTAGTGATGCTCTGCCAATGGTTTTCAGTTGCACTGATGCAGAAAACATAAACATGATCACTAAAGGCCAAGTTAATCCTGAACCACCTATATGTGTGAATACATGAAAAAATGGTTCAGTTATAATTCCAGTTAACTCTGCTCCTGATGCTGCAGCTTCAGCATTTGCTGCTAATTGACTCATCCAAAATGGATATGCGATAGAGGATACTACATTCATTCCATGTATTCCCAATGACCACAAA
>DAONLG010000080.1:0-6525 GCA_035406565.1 Soehngenia sp. | reverse complement strand
AACAATGCGGCATATATAGTAAATACAGTTGAAGATGCAAACAACTTAGAGTTTATGGATAAAGTATGTATAGTATCTCAAACGACAAATAATATAGATAAATTTACCGAAATATCAAAAATTGTCGAAAACAAGGCGAATGAAGCTATTATTTTCAATACAATATGTAATGCAACTAGATTAAGACAGGAATCTGCTGTCGAATTAGCAAAAGAAGTTGATGCTATGATAGTTTTAGGAGGAAAGAATAGTTCAAACACAAAGAAATTAGCTGATGTAAGTAGAGTTTATAACAAAAATGTATATCTCATAGAATCGATATCAGAAATTTCTTTGCAAGAATTAAATAAATTTAATAAAATAGGTATAACAGCAGGTGCTTCAACACCTGATTGGATAATTAAGGAGGCTGTTAGGGTAATGGAAAATTTCAACAAGGATGAAATGATGGAGGCCATAGATAGTTCTTTTAAGAGAATTAATCGTGGGGATGTATTAAAAGGAACAGTTTTATATGTAACAAATAATGAAGTTATGGTAAACATCAATTATAAGAGTGATGGAATTATTCAGAGAGAAGAGCTGTCAAAAGACTCAAATGTAAATCCAAAAGAAATGTTTAAAGTGGGTGATGAAATTGATGTTTATGTTTTAAAATTAGATGATGGTGAAGGAAATGTCGTACTTTCAACAAAACGTGTGGAGTACTTAAAAGATTGGGTAAAACTGGAAGATAAATTCAAAAATGATGAAATTGTTGAAGCAAAAGTGAAAAATACAGTTAAAGGTGGATTAATTGCTTCAGTTAATGGCATAAATGGATTCATACCTGCATCACAAATATCTGTAAAATTTGTAAAAGATTTAAATCAATTTGTTGGAAAAACTCTGAAATGCAAGATTATTGATTTTGATGTTGAAAAGAAAAAATTAATATTATCTAGCAAAGCTGTAGAAAAGGAAGAAAGAGATAAAAAGAAGAAAAATCTTTGGGAAAACATACATGAAAATGATATTATCAAAGGAAGAGTTCAAAGGATTACTGATTTCGGTGCTTTTGTAGATGTAGGTGGAGTAGATGGATTGATTCACATTTCAGACATGGCTTGGTACAGAATAAAACATCCTTCAGAAGTTCTTAAAGAAGGTCAAGAAGTCGAAGTAAAAGTATTGAGCATTGATAAAGAGAAGGGAAAAATCTCATTAGGCTTGAAACAAACTTTACAAGAACCTTGGGAAGAATTTATTAAGAATTATAAAGTTGGAGATGTTATTGAGGGCGAAGTTGTCAATTTATTAGATTTTGGAGCTTTTGTAAGACTAATTAATGGAGTCGATGGACTGTTGCATGTTTCGCAAATTTCCAATGATCACATTGAAAAGCCAAGTGATGTATTAAAAATTGGAGATAAAATAAAAGTAGAAATAGTTGATATTGATGAAGAAAATAAAAAGGTAAATTTAAGCCATAAGAATATCGAAAATGAGACAAATAATTCTCATGAAGAATAATTAATAAAGAGTTAATGGGTTGTACATACAACCCATTTCTCATATAATCATTGTAAAGAGGTGAAATAATGGATATTAAAGAAGTGTTGATGGCTTTAACTGATTCGTGTGGGGTATCCGGACAAGAGTATAATTTATATGATATGATTATAAGCATATTCAAAGATTATGTAGATAGCACTGAAATAGATTCTTTAGGAAATATTATATTTTGTAAAAAGGGAACAAATGATGAAGATTTCAAAATAATGTTATCTGCTCATATGGATGAAATAGGCCTAATGGTAACAAAAATTGAGAATAATGGATTTTTGAGATTTACTGAAGTTGGTGGTATCGATCCAAGAACTGTCGTTGGGCAAGAGGTATTTGTACATGGAAGTAAAGTTATACCTGGAATAATTGGAACTAAACCGCCACATATGATAGAAAAAGAGGAAGAAGAAAAAAGTTTAAAATTAGAAGACATGATAATCGATACTGGTTATAGCAAAGAAAGTCTTATAAAATATGTACATATTGGGGATTTTATAAGCATAAAAAGAGAGTCTATGCTTTTAATGAATGACAGAATAGCTGGAAAGTCATTGGATGACCGAGTTGGAGTAGCAGTTTTATATGATTTAGCAAAAAGACTGAATAGCTTTAACCACTATCCTGATGTATACATGGTGTGTACTGTGCAAGAGGAAGTTACAATGAGTGGTGCAATAACCAGTGCATATTCAATAAACCCTGATATTGGAATTGCAATAGATGTTGGTTTTGGCCATACACCTGAATTGAAAAAAACTGACACTTTAACATTAGGGAAAGGTCCTGGAATAACTTTAGGAGGCAATGTAGATAGCAACCTAAGGAAGCAATTAATAGATGTCGCAAAAGAATATAATATTCCTTATCAGCATTCTGTAGAACCAGGTCCCACAGGCACTGATGGTTGTGCAATTCAAATAACCAAAGAAGGGATACCTACACTAGTCATTTCTGTACCACTTAGATACATGCATACTTCTGTAGAACTGGTCGATTTAAAAGATATTAGATTCACTTCAATTTTATTAGCAAATTTTATTCAGAATGCTAAAAAAAATAACTACAGTTTTATGGAGGAAAAATTATGTTATTAGAAATATTAACTCAAGCTAATGGCGTATCTGGTAACGAAAAAGAAGTGAGAGATCTAATTTTTAAAGAAGTTGAGCAATACACAGATGAAATTAAAATTGATAAAATTGGAAATCTAATTGTCCATAAGAAAGGAATAAAAAAATCAAAAAATAAAGTATTATTTGCTGCACATATGGATGAAGTAGGTCTTATCGTAACTGATATCGATGAACAAGGGTTTATTAAATTTACTACTGTAGGGGGTATAGACAAAAGAGTTTTAGTTTCAAAAACTGTAAATATCGGCAGCAAAAGAGTTCCAGGGGTAATAGGTGCTAAACCAATTCATTTACAAAAAAATAATGAGAGAGACAATACCATTCCTCTAGAAGACTTATATATAGATATTGGTGCAGACAACAAGAATGAAGCAGAACAGCTAGTAGAAATAGGCGACTATATTGCTTTTAATACTAAATATGAGGAATTTGGTGATGGATATATTAAAGCAAAAGCTTTAGATGACAGAGTTGGCTGCTCAATACTTATAGATTTGATAAAGGACAACAATATTGAGTATGATTTTTATGCTGCTTTTACAGTTATGGAAGAAGTTGGTTTAGTTGGTGCGGGACCAGCTGCTTACAGTATAAACCCAGATGTAAGCGTTATAATAGAAGGAACTGTTTGCTATGAGATGCCAGAATTAGATTCACATTTAATACCTACAAAATTAGGATATGGACCCGTAATTTCATTAGTTGACAGACACTCTTTATACGATCACAAATTAAGAGAAATTACAGTTGATATTGCAAAGAAGAATAATATACCATATCAATATAGAAAAACTTCAAGTGGTGGGAATGATGCTGGAGAGATTCAAGTTTCTAGAACAGGATCAAAAACATTAGCAATATCTTTAGCCACAAGGTATATACACAGTACTGCATCATTGATGAAAAAGGATGATTATTATAATACAGTTTTATTATTAAAACATTTAGTGCCAATTCTTTGTGAGGGGGAAAAAAATGATAGATTCTAACTTATTAAAAAAAGTCGTGACAACTTATGGACCTTCGTCGAGAGAAGAAATGATAAGAAATCTAATAGTAAATGAAATCAAAGAATATGTTGATGAAATAAAAATAGATGTTCTTGGTAATTTAATTGCACATAAAAGAGGATCTGGCAAGAAAATGATGATATCATCACATATGGATCAGATAGGTTTGATGGTAATAGATATAGATGAAAAAGGATTTATTAGATTTACTAACATAGGGGGAATAAATCCAAACCTTATTTTAGGCTATAGAGTAAGATTTGAAAATGGAACAATAGGAGTAGTTTGCTCAGAAAAAATAGAAAAAAATGATAAGTTAAAAATTGAGAAATTGTATATTGACATAGGGACTGATGGAAGAGAAGATACAATGAAGAATGTAAAAATTGGAGATATTTGTATCTTTCAAAATGAATTCTTAGAAACTGAAAAAGTAATCATTTCTCCATATTTAGATGATAGAATAGGTTGTTATATATTAATTGAAACAATTAAAAATATCACAAGTAATTCATATGACTTATACTTTGTTTTTACTGTACAAGAAGAAGTAGGAATAAGAGGTGCAAAAACTGCAGCATTCTCAATTGATCCTGATATTGGGTTAGCAATTGATGTAACACCAACATTCGACACACCAAAGAATGAAAGACTTAACGTAAAATTATTTAATGGAGCAGCCATAAAAGCTATGGATTATTCATTCATAGCTCATAAAGAGATAAAAAACTCTTTGATTGAATTAGCAGAAAAAAAGGATATAAAATATCAGATAGAAGTTTTAGAACATGGCGGTACAGATGCAGGAGCTATTCATATGTCTAAATCAGGGGTAAAGACAGGAGCAATATCTATACCTTGTAGATATACACACTCTCAATCAGAAATGGTGTCTAAAGATGATGTGAAAATGTGTCTGGAACTTATAAAATCCTATATTCAATAGTCTTAAAAGTTTTTAAAAGCCTTGGTGTTAAAACAATATCCGAGGCTTTACTTATTTAATGATACAAATTTTAATTTTTAGTTATTTTTTTGTTGAATAGTGGTATATATTATGATAGAATTAAAACAATCATAAACGAGCATAACATGTCAAATTAAATCATAGATCTGGAGGTTAAAAATGAAGGGGAAAAAAGTATATGGTGGAGTTGCTATAGGATCTGCATTTGTATTAAAAGAACAAAATATAGAAAAAATGATTGAAAAGAACATAATTAGCAAAGATAGTGTGGAACGAGAAGTAAACAAATTTAAAGAAGCTCATAAGAAAACAATTGAAGATATCGAACGAATTAAAGATAGGGCTATGTCAACAGTCGGTTTAAGTGAAGCACAAATTTTTGAAGCTCATCTTGACATGGCTAATGATCCAATGTTTATCGATTTAGTAATTAATAAAATAAATTCAGATTTTGTTAATGCTGAATATGCTGTTCTAGAGGCAAGAAATGAGATTGTCAACACTTTTATGAAAATACAAGATGAATATCTTAAAGCTCGTGCTAAAGACATAATTGATGTTACAGATACTCTTCTACGAAATTTATTAGGAATAGAAAATCAAAGCATAGGCAATGTATCAAAGGATACAATCATTGTAGCTAAAGATCTTAAACCATCCGAGACTGTCCAACTTAATAATTATATTAAAGGCATAATTCTTGAAGAAGGTAGCATAACTAGTCATGCTGCTATTGTTGCAAAAGCGAAAGGTATTCCAACATTAGTAGGTGTAGAAGGAGCTTTAAACTCAATAAAAGATAATTCAATTGTTATAATGGATTGTGATAATACAGAGATAATTGTTAATCCTTCAGAAGAACAATTAAAATATTATTCTAAATTAGAAGAAGAACAAAGCAAAGAAAAAATAAGACTATCATCATATAAGGATAAGAAATGCTTGACAAAAGATGGCCACGAAGTAAAGGTATTTGGTAATGTTGGGTCAAGCGAAGAAGCTATGTTTGTTAAAGAAAATGGTGGCTTTGGAATAGGATTACTAAGAACTGAACTAATATACATGAATAGTGATCATTTCCCTACTGAAGAAGAACAATTTGAGTATTATAGTCAAATAGTTAAATTGATTCCAAATGAAGTAATCATTAGAACTTTAGATATTGGCGGAGATAAGATGTTACCGTATTACAAGTTCCCGGAGGAAATGAACCCATTTTTAGGTCTTAGAGCAATTAGATTTTGCTTGCAAAATAAAGAAATATTTAAAACACAATTAAGAGCAATACTAAGAGCTAGTGCATTCGGAAAAGTTAAAATCATGTTACCGATGATCAGCAATCTAGAAGAGATATTAGAAAGTAAAAAATTAATACAACAAGCTAAAAATGAATTAAAACAAGAAAAGGTAGATTTTGATGAAAATATAGAAGTTGGAATAATGATTGAGATACCAGCTGCGGCTATTTCATCAGATATTTTAGCAAAGGAGGTAGATTTCTTTAGCATTGGAACTAATGATTTAATACAATATAGTTGTGCAGTTGATAGAATGAATAAAAACGTTTCATACCTTTACGATCCTTATCATCCAAGCATTTTGAGATTAATAAAGATGACAATTGAGTCTGCAAAGAAGAATCACATCGAAGTTGGAGTATGTGGTGAAACAGCAGGTGATCCTGACTATGCGATGATACTTGTTGGTATGGGTATTGATGAACTATCAATGAGTGCATCAATGATTCCAATAGTTAAAGATAGAATAGCACAGTATAGCAAAGAAGAATTATCAAAAATAATGGAAATGGTAATGCAACAAATAGATTCTAAATCAGCCTATCAGGCTTTAATTGGAGGTAAAAAAT
>DAONLG010000079.1:0-6692 GCA_035406565.1 Soehngenia sp. | reverse complement strand
GAGTATAGTATTTAGAAAATACAGTGATAAAATTCTCTGTAGGTGCTTTTTTTTCACTTGATTCTTCAACTAGTTTTAATATCTTTGATACTGAAGATTCTTTATATACCTTCTCGACTTTTGCTCTTAACAGACCTTGAAGATTTATATAACCTCCATATATCCTATCACCTATTTTTACATCTTTAGGAATTGATTCTCCAGTTAGAGCTTTTGTGTCCATTGATGATTCACCGTTTACTATTACGCTATCTAATGGAACTTTTTCACCAGGTCTTATCAATATATAGTCGCCAATTTGAACATCTTTAGGATTTACTTTTATAAAATCTTCGTTTTCAATTAAATTTGCGTAATCTGGTCTGATATCCATCAATTCTGCAATAGACTTTCGGGACTGTCTAACTGCTTTGGATTGGAAGTATTCTCCAATTTCATAAAATATCATGACTGCGATAGCTTCTTCATATTGACCAATTGCTATAGCTCCTAATGTTGCAATTGACATCAAGAAATTTTCATCAAATAAATCTTTGTTTTTAATATTATGCAATGAAGCTTTCAAGACTCTAATGCCTGCTAACAAGTAACTTGCAATAAACAGTAAATATTTTATATATTCATTAACAGGCGATATAATACCTAAGCTAAAAATCAGAACACTTAGAAATAATCTTTTTAAAGAGGAATTATTTTCATCAAATTTAACTTTTCCATTATCACTCATATTTTCATTAAACTCTATTATATTGACATCAGGCTCTATAGACGTAATCGTACTCTTTATCTGGTTGATCAATTCTTCATTGATCGCATCGCTAAATTCTATCAACAGCTTTTTGTTGACAAAATTTAAAGTTGCTTTTTTTACCCCGTAGATTTTATTGATTTTATCTTCAATTTTTTGTGCACAATTGGCACAATCTAAGCCTTCTAAGATAAATATTTTGCTTTCCATTGTCATTCACCTCTATTTTTATGTCTAATATGGATAATACCTTGATCTAAAATAGCTTTCACATGTTCGTCCTCCAGAGAATAATAAACAACTTTACCTTCTTTCCTGTTTTTCACGAGGTTGCTGCTTTTCAGAACTCTCAACTGATGTGAAATAGCAGATTGACTCATATCTAGTAAACATGCAATATCACAGACACACATTTCAGAGTCAAGAAGAGCTGATAGTATTTTTATTCTCGTCTTATCACCGAAAACTTTAAAAAAATTTGCTGCTTCACTTAAGATTTCATCATCAGGCAAATTTTCTTTAACTTTATTAACAACATCCTCATGGATGCAATTTGATTCACATAAAGGAATATTATCTTTTGAATCTATCATTATTTACACCTCCGCTTATATATGAACATTTATTCATATGTTCATATATAATATAACTCATGTTTTTTTATATTTCAAGTATAAAATTTGTAACTTAATTGTTACACATTTTATATTTATTTAGGTATAATAATAATGAAAGGAGATAGGAAATGAAAAAAATAATATTATTAACTTGTTTAATTGTTTTTGTATCAACAATTTTAACAGGGTGTCAAACATTAAATTCTGAAAACAGTGATAAATATATATTAAGCAACATGCTTCCAAAAGAATTAGATATGCCACTTACAAAAGAAAGCTTAAGTAGGGATGAAACAAAGAAAATAATAGAAAAATACCTCAACTTACTAAATCAAAACTTTGATGTCAATCTTGAAAACTATGACATTGGGGATCTTGATGGGGATGGCATAGATGAGATAGTCATGTATGTTAATGAAGAAAACTCAAAAGAAAACGTGGGTAAATTATTGGTATATTCGTATGACAAAGAAGGCTATTACCTATTAGATGGAGAAGAAATAAAGTACGACAAAGAAAACATAAAATTAAAAATTGGGAAAATTAGTGAAGATAAAGAGGGAATAATATTATCTAATTTAGCTAACGAAGAAACAACTGCTGTGTATGTGTATCTACTAGAAGATGGTAAGCTTGTTAGTGCTGTAAATCCCAAAAAAGTAAATCTATTTTCTGTCAATAAAGATGTTGATATAGTAGATATTGATAAAGATGGGGTATTAAATTTTAGCATCTATACGTATGATCCAGAAGGAGAACAAGATGAGGACTCTAAAATAATTCTTTGGTATAAGTGGGATGGGAAAAATTCAGCTTATGTAGTTAAAAAGGAGAATGTGAGTGAAGAAGTTAAGACTTATGCAGATCAAAAATACACTACATTTGATTATAGCATGTTGACTATTGATGAGTTAAAGACGAGTTCTAAAGAACTTACAAAAAATGAGTTTTCTAATTTGCTATATGAGTATATGACTATGCTTAGCTCTAACCTGAATGATGAAAATAAAATACTATCGAGCTATATGCATATTGATGATGCAAATAAATTGAGTAATTTTTTAAAAAAAGATTCATTTAAAGACCTCGATAATCTAGATTATGTGTTAAATTTAACTGGCAATGAAAAGCTTAATCAATTTATTGCTGAAGAAATAAAAAAAGGATATATGATAACACTGACTGATAATAAAATAGAGTTAAAGCCAAATTACGATTATTTCATGAAAACATTTAATGATATGTTGACAAATGAGATGTTAAATTATATCAGGATAAAAAGCCAATATGATAACAAACCGATTTCTAATAGCAAAATACTAATAGTTGACAAAGAGGAAATAGCGATAAGACTAAACGAGATAGAAAATTTCAGACTGGTATTTCCTTATTCAAATGCTTTAGATGAAGTCCTAGATATTTACAATGCATATGTTGATGCATTACTTTTCTTAGGTGATGATGAAAAGAGCATTGAAAAATCTGAGTATAAGATTGACGATAAATATAAAGAAGAACTGATTAAGATAAAAGAAAAGTACCCGCAAACATATTTTTCGGAGCTTATCGATAGGATGTTAACCTTAGTTGAAGGTATTGGCGGAGGAGCTATCACTCCAACGATAAAAGAGTATATTAGAGAAGTATATTAAAGAAGATCCCTTTTTTGGGGTCTTTTTCTAATTATTTTTTGTTTGACAATATGATATCAATAAACTATATTATATATAGATAAACTTCTATATATAGGGGGGATAAGTTGTTTAATTGGATAAATAATCAAATTTTTAAGATGGAATGGCTTTCAAATTTAGTTGAAAAGTTTGTGGTAAACATTTGCAATCTGGACATTAATTCAAGGCTTGGAGCTAGTATTCATTTTTTTATTTATGATTCTATCAAAATATTTATTTTATTGTCTGTACTTATATTCTTAATATCCTATGTTCAAAGCTATTTTCCGCCTGAGAGGACTAAAAAGATTTTGGGTAGATTCCATGGAATAGGAGCAAATACTCTCGCTGCTCTATTAGGTACAGTGACTCCGTTTTGTTCTTGCTCATCAATTCCACTGTTCATAGGGTTTACGAGTGCTGGATTGCCACTAGGAGTTACATTTTCATTTTTAATATCATCTCCATTAGTAGATCTGGCCTCAGTCATCTTACTTGCTAGCATTTTCAATTGGAAAATTGCTATAGCATATGTAATCGTGGGGGTTATACTAGCCGTCATAGGAGGCAGCACAATAGATAAACTTCACATGGAAGAGTATGTTGAAGAATTCGTATACTCCTCAAATCAGCTAGATTCAGATGTTGATGAACTTAAGGTGAAAGACAGAATTGATTTTTCAAAACAACAAGTGAAAGATATTGTTAAAAGAGTGTGGAAATATGTGCTAATAGGTGTTTTTATAGGATCACTGATCCATAACTACATTCCTGAAAATATAATCAATTCAATTTTAGGGAAGGACAAATGGTATTCGGTTTTGATTGCTACAATCGTTGGAATTCCGATGTATGCCGATATATTCGGGACTTTACCTATTGCAGAAGCATTGGTTGCTAAAGGAGTAGGACTGGGGACTGCATTGTCATTTATGATGGCGGTAACAGCGCTTTCTCTGCCATCGATGATCATGCTTTCAAAAGTTGTAAAAAAGAAATTACTTGGTATTTTTGTAATATTAGTTACGACAGGAATAATCATAATTGGATACACATTTAATTTTATATCATATTTATTTATATAGGAGGAAATTATGGAAATTAAAATATTGGGTTCAGGATGTAAAAAATGCAATGAACTAGAAGAGAACACAAAACAAGCTTTAAAAGAAATAGGTTTAGATGCAAAAGTCATTAAAGTGACTGATTTTAAGGAGATTGCTAAATATGGGGTTATGACAACTCCAGCATTAGTTGTTGACGAAAAAGTAGTGTCTAAGGGGAAAGTGTTAAAAAAAGATGAAATAATAGAAATACTTTCCAAATGATTTTGAAAATCAATTAAAAATATAAATTATCAATAAAAACAATGATAAGATATCAAAGATTAACAAAAATTTCTTTAAATTTATGTTAAATATATACAAAAAGGCTTGCTAAATAAATCTTGAAAACGCTTTGGTATTTAGATATAATAAAGCTAAGACGTCACTATCTAAATATTAAGGGGGAATAGACCAATGAAGAAATTTTTAGTAATTGCAATGTCAATGATATTGTTAATTGCTAGCTTAGCTGGATGTAGTTCAGGTGGAAGTGAAGGTGCTGAAATTGCGCTAATTACTGATAAAGGAAATATTGATGACAAGTCATTTAACCAAGGTGCTTGGGAAGGTGTAAAAGCTTTTGCTGAAGAAAACAATATTTCACATACTTATATTAAACCTGAGGAAGCATCTGACGCTGGCTATTTAGCAGCAATTGATCTTGCAGTTCAAGGTGGGGCTAAAGTCATAGTAACTCCAGGATTCTTGTTTGAAGTTCCTGTATATCAAGCACAAGATAAATATCCAGATGTAAAATTTGTACTGCTTGATGGTGCACCACATAATGCAGATTACACAGACTTTAAAACCGGTCCAAATGTTGCAAGTATAATGTATGCTGAAGAGCAATCAGGTTTCTTAGCAGGTTATGCAGCAGTTATGGATGGAATGACAAAATTAGGATTCATGGGTGGAATGGCAGTACCTGCAGTTCAAGCTTTTGGGTATGGATTCCTACAAGGAGCAGAATATGCTGCTAATGAATTAGGCCTACCAGATGGTTCAGTTAAAGTTACTTATCACTACACTGGGAATTTCGAAGAAAATGATACTAACAAAGCAACTGCTAAGACAATGTATCAAGAAGGTGTAGAAGTAATATTTGCTTGTGGCGGTTCTGTAGGTAAGAGTGTAATGTCTGCAGCACAAGAAGCAGGCGGAAAAGTTATAGGTGTTGACGTTGACCAAAGATATGATAGTGAAACAGTTATCACATCAGCTACAAAAGGTTTAGCTGCATCAGTACAAAGCGTACTTGAAGCAATCTACAAAACTGATAGCTGGGAAAATTATGCAGGTAAGACAACAGTATTCAATGCTGCAAATGACGGTGTTGGTCTTCCAACAACTGTAATTGGAGATGAAAAAGCAGATGCATTTGACAGATTTGAGAAATTTACAAAAGAACAATATGATGCAATATTTGCAAAATTAAAGAATAATGAAATTGAAATTATTCGTACAATTGATGTAGCAGATCCAACAGGCTATGCGACTGCAGAAGAATTAACTCAAGGTCTAGGCTTGGTAAAAGTAGTCGTAACAACAAGATAATAGTTAATTGTTTGATTACATGTTTATGCTTCAATTGTAAGGAAAAAGGGGAAGGCGAAAGTTTTCCCCTGTTTTTTCTAATAGAAAAGATAAAAATAACTTAATATTTGAGAGTGCCCCGATAAGTTAAAGATTATCGTCTAAGTAATTTGGCACTATTTGTTGTTAGAAAAAATATGAATTGCGCAAAGGGTGAATGATGTGGAAAATGAAAACTATATAATAGAAATGCTCAATATCACTAAAGAATTCCCTGGGATAGTCGCTAATGATAATATCACCCTAAGACTTAAAAAAGGAGAGATACACGCACTATTGGGTGAAAATGGGGCTGGGAAATCAACTTTGATGAGTGTTCTATTTGGTCTTTATCAACCTGAGAAAGGTGAAATCAGGAAAAATGGAGAAGTAGTAAAGATTAACAATCCAAATGATGCAAACGATTTAGGAATAGGAATGGTTCATCAGCATTTTAGATTAGTTGAAGTTTTTACAGTTCTTGAAAACATAATACTTGGGGTAGAACCTACAAAAAATGGATTTCTAGATATGGATCAAGCAAGAGAAAAAGTAGTCGATTTAAGCCAAAGATACGGACTTAAAGTTGATCCAGATGCTGTCATAGAAGACATATCTGTTGGCATGCAGCAAAGAGTAGAGATATTAAAGATGCTTTATCGCGATAATGAGATACTGATATTTGATGAACCGACAGCTGTGTTGACGCCTCAAGAAATAGCTGAATTATTGCAAATAATGAAAGATTTAGCAAATGAAGGAAAGTCGATATTATTTATATCACATAAATTGAATGAAATAATGGCAGTAGCAGATAGATGCACAGTACTAAGAAAAGGTAAGTGCATGGGAACAGTTGAGATAAAAGATACTACTAAAGAAGAACTATCGAGAATGATGGTAGGTAGAGAAGTTTCACTTAAAGTCGATAAGAAAGAAAGCCAACCGGGAGAGGTTGTACTTTCTATTAGAAATA
>DAONLG010000078.1:1033-7016 GCA_035406565.1 Soehngenia sp. | reverse complement strand
TACCCTAAATATAGTTACGAAACATATTTTGAATACAGTAAACGGATAAGCTATAAGTTCTATCAGCTTGAGGATATTGAATTTAAGAAAATCACAGAAATATTTATACAGACTAAATTCGGTTTTAGAAGTGCTGCCGATGAAGAAGTTCAATTATTGGATAGATTTAGAAATATAACTATCAATAGATATAAAAATTATACAGGAAAAATAAGATATTTCATAAAAAAATACCTCATAGGTAGCATTAAATTTTGATGTTCAATAATTTTTCTGTGATTTTATACATTCGCAATAGTGAGTTTTCTAAATAAAAATAGTGCAAAAAATAGAATATAGTGGTTATGAATAAAATACCAAATACAATAAATACTAGTATTTCTCCGGTCTTGACGCTGAAATATAAGCTAAATAGCATCAATATAGAGGTAAACAATGTAACTATTAAATGAATAAATCTTTCATGCTGAAAATAATCAACATAAATCTGATGAATATACAATAAATCCTCATAAGCGTATTCATCGCTTCTTATAGCTTTAATCATCCATTTTTCATAATCTCTTATGAGTTTTTTCATGCCTCTCCCTCCTCGTATAATATGTTTACCCAAAAAAAATAAAACTGCTGCACAAAAATGCAGCAGTTTTTCAAACTATATAAATCTAGCTACTTCATAACCTTCCCAGATTGCTGACATTATATTTCTAGCGCTATTTGCGTCACCAACTAAATATAAGTTACTTACTTTACCAACTAATTCATTATACAATGATTTGTCAGCTGTCATACCTACTGATATTACAACAGTATCTACATCTAATGCACTAGGATTGAAATTAGTGTCCATCAATTCGATATGACCATCTTCAATGCCCATCAACCTGTTGTTAAGTATTGACTTGACATTGTGGAGTTTCATCAAATCCAACATCATTATTCTGTTCATGTGAGGTACTGGCAAACCAGATGCCATTAATTCTGGTAACATTTCAACTACAGTTACATCTTTGCCATCCATAGCTAGACTTAGAGCTGTTTCGCATCCTACTAAACCGCCACCTATGACAGCAACTTTATTTCCTACTTTGCTATTGTCCAATAGTACTTCTGTTCTTGATTTCTAGATTTCTAATCTTGATTGGTTCAAACAACTTAGCATTGCTTTACATAAACTTGCTCCTCTCAATATTTATTTATGAAACATAAATGCTTACATACTATAGTTGTTAAAATGTAAACACACTAAACTAACAAACCGATACATTAAAAGGAACAAGTGAAAAGCATCTCAAAATGTTTCTTTTAATGCTAGCATGCTACTTTATTATATAACCATTATCCCACAATAAAGAAAAAGTTTCCAAAATATTTAAATTATTTAATTAAAAATATCTGGAAACTTTTAAACAAGTATTTATTTTTCTAATTCATTGGCTAGAGAATCCAGAAAGTTAAGCCCTATCGTTTCAATCTCACCTCTGTCGCATCTTTTTGCAATTTCTGGATCAATTGGCAGCTTTGCTAATACTTTCAAATTAAATTCTTCTGCTATCTCGTCGATGTGGCTTTCGCCGAATACTTTGTATTCTTTTCCATTGTCAGGACATTTAAAATAACTCATGTTTTCAACTAATCCAACAATAGGTATATTCATCATTTTAGCCATTTTTACCGCTTTTGTAACTATCATTGATACTAATTCTTGAGGAGATGTAACTACGATTATTCCATCTACAGGTATGCTTTGAAAGACTGTTAAAGCAATATCTCCTGTTCCTGGTGGCATATCAATGAACATATAATCTTCGTCTTCCCAAATGACTTCAGTCCAAAACTGTTTTACTGTGCCTCCTATGATTGGCCCTCTCCAAACAACTGGGTCCGTCTCATCTTCTAATAATAGATTAAGAGACATCACATCTATTCCAGTTTTTGTCTTAACGGGAAATATCCCATCTTCATTACCTCTAGCTTTTTCAGTAATGCCAAACATCTTTGGTATAGAAGGACCTGTGATGTCAGAATCTAAAATTGCTACTTTATTACCTCGCCTTTGCATTTCTATGGCTATGAGAGATGTTACAAGAGATTTACCGACTCCACCTTTACCACTTAAAACTCCAATGACTTTTTTTACGTTTGATTTATCATTTAACTTTTCAATAAAGCTTGTTTTAGTATTTCTTGTGTCACAGTCAACAGAACAACTGTCACAATTTTGATTGCAATTATCAGACATTTAGATTCTCCTTTTATATATAATGGAGCTGATGGTCGGATTTGAACCGACGGCCTGTGCATTACGAGTGCACTGCTCTACCACTGAGCCACATCAGCATTTAATAAATAACACACTATAATTATACAACATTTGACGACATTTTTTAAGCACTTTATTTAAATTTATAGACCTAGTTTAAAAAACTAGGTCTATGTTTTCTATATGTCTATTTTATTTTCAACTAAATATGAAGTAGTGAAAAATGAAACTATGCCAATTAAAATTGTGTATATAGCAGTTGCAAGGTTCATATAAATAGATCCCGATGAAATAGTGAGTCCAGCACCATTGTCTATATTTATCAAATTGAAACTCGATAGGTTCAAATAATGAGGAAATGTTTGATAAACATAATTATATCCGATTTGGACAAATGTAGATAGCACTATAAATATGAGGAGCCACAATCCACCTAATTTTTTATTTCGAATAGTTACTCTGCCTAATGCCATTGACAAATATATCAATATCAAAGTGTTTATGCCCAGGACTAACATATATATTCCATAGTAGATCATTTGTGGTAAAAATTCTTCTAATAATCCAATCTCTAATTGACCAATGTTTATGTCTTTTCTAAATAGAATTAGAAAATATCCCATTGTTACAAATCCAATGACCAAAATCCATAATGTTGAAACAACAAGTTTTGATGCGATGATTTGTTTACCGCTTAGTGGCAAAGTAAATGTCAAATATCCCCTGTCTTCGTAAAGTTCTTTTCGAAATGAATCCATGATGTAATATATCTCTGCGATATAGCCAATTACTATAGCTAGCCCTGCCAGCCCTCCAATTATCCCTAGTCTATCAAAGCCTTTTAAATATATACCTGTCATTAGAATAAGTACAAGTGCCAATACTCCCAATACAAATCTGTAACTGCCTTTTATTTCATACTTGATGTATTTACCCATTTTTATCCTCCTATTCTCCGAATACTTCTTTATATAATTCGTCTATTGATTTTCCATTTTCTTCTCTTAATTTTTCAGCTTCTCCTCTTAGCTTGATAGTCCCCTCTTTTAAAAAGACTACTTCATCAAACAAATTCTCCATATCTCTAACTAGATGCGTGGTTATGATCATGGAGCTATCTTCATTGTAATTGTTAATAATAGCATCTAGTATCTTATCCCTAGCAACTGGATCAACGCCAGCTATTGGTTCATCCAATATATATAGTTTCGCTTTTCTTGAAAGTACTAAACTTAAATTTAGTTTCTCATGCATTCCTTTTGATAGTTGATTTACTTTTAAATTATTGTCTAAGTTCATAAATTCGAGCAAATTTTCAGCTCTTTTCATATCAAAGTCTTTATAGAAATCAGAATAAAATTTTAAAGCATCCTCTATACTCATCCAATTGTATAGAAAATTTCTGTCAGGAAGATATGAGACAATTGACTTTGTATACACTCCTACATTATGAGAGTCAATCCTCACATCTCCTTTAGATTGCCTTAATAATCCTGCAAGTATTTTGATGAGAGTTGTTTTACCACTCCCGTTCGGTCCCAAGATGCCTACTACTCTACCCTTTTCTATGTCTAAATCTATGCCGTTTAAAGCTATTGTATTTATATAGCGCTTAGTTAAACCTTTAATTTCCACTATTTTCTCCATTATTTTCCCTCCGTTCTGTAATTCTTTATAATATCGATTATTTCATCGCTGTTAAATCCAAGTTCTTTCATTTCCTTAATAAATTTATTTATTATCTCTTGCGCCATTTCTTTTCTCAAATTAGCTAGTATTTTTTGATCCTCTACAACAAAAGTTCCCATGCCTCTTTGAGTATAAACTAGATTTTCTCTCTCTAATTCTTGATATGATCTTTGCACTGTATTTGGATTAACTTTAAGTTCAGAAGACAGCTCTCTAACTGATGGCAATTTATCTCCCCCTTTTAATTCACCAGCTATGATTTTCTTTTTGAGATAATTCATTATCTGGATATATATAGGTAGCTTATCTGTAAACTCCACAATTTCACCTCCAATATCATTGTATATTAGTGTACTATATATATAGTACACTAATATACAATGGATGTCAACATTATATTTATTTTTTAATTCCTATACTATTTGAGTATATCTTATAAAGTAATATATTATTTAACAAAGGAGGATATGATATGGTTGAGCACAATATTAAAGAGGGTATGGTATTTGATTTTAAGAAGTTGACTTCCCCTAGTGATTCTTGTGCAAATGCAGGCTCCTCTGAGCTCTATTATTTAATTTCTACACCTGCTATTATACATATGATGATAGAGGCTTCAAGCAAAATGCTCGATGATTTACTGCCTAAAGATTATATAACAATAGGCACTTATGTAGATATAACCCATGAAAATCCAACATTAGTTGGTGAAGAAATTACATTAAGCATAAAAGTTGTGAAAATAAACGGAAATGAATTAACTTTGGAATATACTGGTTTGGATAGAAAAGGTATTTTTTGCAAAGGAAATTATGTTAGAAGGATTGTAAATAAAAATAAATTAATGGAAAACACTTTTAAAAGATTTTCTGAATAAGGCAAGCTATTAAGCTTGGCTTATTCCTTTCATGCTCAATGATATTCTTCCTTTATTGAAGTCGATGTTTAATATCCTTACTTTAACAATATCGCCTACTTTTAGCACCTCCTTAGGATGCCTAATATATTTTTCCGATATTTCAGATATATGAACTAGACCATCTTCTTTTACACCTATATCAACAAATGCACCAAAATCCACGACATTTCTCACAGTGCCAAAAAGTTCCATCCCTATCTCTAGATCTTCTATTTTTAAAACATCGCTTCTCAAAATTGGCTTTGGTCTATCCTCTCTTAAGTCTCTACCCGGTTTGTCAAGTTCTTTAATAATGTCAACTAATGTAGGTTTACCTATATTTAATTCTCTAACTAATTCATCTATATCTCTTGATTTATAATCTAAATTAATCAATTTATTTGCTATATCATAGCTTTCTGGGTGGACACTTGTGTTGTCTAAAATATTGTCACTTTCGGGTATTCTTAAAAAACCTGCACATTGCTTAAATGTCTTTTCACCCATTCCTTTTACTTTTAAAAGTTCTTCTCTTGACGTGAATTTCCCATTTTCTTCTCTGTATGAAACTATGTTTTCTGCTAATTTAGCATTAATTCCTGATACATATTTTAGTAGCGAAATACTTGCTGTGTTGAGATTAACACCAACCCTGTTTACGCAATCTTCTACTACATTTGATAAAACTTCATCTAATCTCTTTTGATTCAAGTCATGTTGATACTGGCCTACCCCAATATGCTTTGGTTCAATTTTTACTAATTCAGCTAATGGGTCCAAGACTCTTCTTCCAATGGATACTGCTCCTCTAACTGTAACGTCTTTATCCGGAAATTCTTTTTGTCCAATTTCTGATGCCGAATATATTGAGGCTCCAGCTTCACTAACGATAATATAACTCAATTGACTCAAATTATATTTTTTCATAAATTCTACAACAAAGCTCTCTGTTTCCCTTGAAGCAGTCCCATTCCCAATTGCTATGATCTCAACATTATATTTGTTTACTAAATCCAACAATATTTTTTCACTTTCTTCCACCTTATTATGTGGTTCTACTGGAAAAATATTTGTATGAGATAAAAGTTTCCCTGTTTCATCTAACACTACAACTTTAAGTCCTGTTCGAAATC
>DAONLG010000078.1:0-1023 GCA_035406565.1 Soehngenia sp. | reverse complement strand
AAATCCAGGATCTATCGCTAATATTGCTTTACCTTTTATAGGAGGTTGCATTAGCAATGGCTCCAGATTAAGTGCAAATACTTTTATTGCTTCCTCTTCTGCCCTTTGAGTAAGTTCGCTTCTAATTTCTCTTTCTATTGATGGAAATAACAGCCTTTTAAATGAATCTTCTATTGCTTCTTTCATTAAATTATCTGAAATAGTATTATTGTTATATAATATTTGTTCTTTTATCAATGTCGTTAAATCATAATCGGCAACTTCTATGCTCACTTTTAATGCTTTTTTATTTTCTCCTCTATTAATCGCTAATATTCTGTGATTAGCTATGCTCTTTATTGGTTCCTTATAGTCATAGTACATTTCGTATACCGAATCTAAGTTTTCATCTATAGCTTTCACTACAACTATTCCATGTTTATAGAGATAGTCTTTGATTTTTGCTCTAAAATTTGCATCATCTGAAATGTCTTCTGCTATTATGTCTTTAGCTCCTTCAAAGGCATCTTCTATAGTGTTTACACCATTCTCAATATTTATAAAGGTTTCAGCAAATTTTAGCAATTCTTCATCTTTTATCTGATTTTTAGATATCACCTCCGCTAATTCGCTTAAACCCTTTTCTCTTGCAATCGTAGCTTTAGTTCTTCTCTTTGGTTTAAATGGCCTGTATAGGTCTTCTATCCTCTGCAAGTTATCAGCTTTTTCAATCTCAATTTTCAGATCATCAGTTAGCTTCCCTTGCTCATCTATTAATCTAATTACATCTTCTTTTCTTTTTTCAAGATTTCTCAAATATGTAAGTTTCTCATCCAGCTCTCTTAATTTTATGTCAGTCATTTCCCCAGTTAATTCTTTTCTATATCTGGCGATGAATGGAATTGTATTGCCTTCATCGAGCAATTTAACTGCATTTTCCACATTTTTTTCTTTTAGGTTTAAGCTTTTTGCTATTTCTTTAATTACATCCATATTGCCCTCCTAAGCTTAATCAAAGCTCTTCTACTGAAGAGCTTTGTATTT
>DAONLG010000077.1:0-7254 GCA_035406565.1 Soehngenia sp. | reverse complement strand
ACTTTAGAAACAGTAATTTCATTTCCAGGAATTGGTGTAGCTGAAATAATAACCATATCATCTGGCATAAGCTCAATTTTTCTATGTTCATTATTTGCTATCCTAGTTAAAGCGCTCATAGGCTCGCCTTGACTTCCCGTAGTTATAATTACTATTTCTTTTTTGTTGTACTTATTCATATCATTTATGTCTATCATTGTCTCAGGCTTAACTCTCAAATACCCAAGCTCGTTTGCTACATTTACAGTATTTACCATAGATCTCCCAGAAATAACAACTTTACGATCATTTAATTCAGCTGCATCAATTATTTGCTGTATTCTATATACATTTGATGCAAAAGTAGCAACAATAATTCGTCCCTCAGCTTTATAAAATAGATCTCTAAATGTCTCCCCTACAGTTCTCTCACTTAAAGTATAACCTGGTCTAATTACATTTGTTGAATCAGACAGCAATGCAAGTACTCCTTTATTCCCAAATTCAGCAAATCTATTTAAATCCATTACATCTCCTGAAATAGGTGTAAAATCGACCTTAAAATCTCCGGTTTGGATTACTGTCCCTATAGGCGAAGTTAATGCTATTGCTGCAGAATCAGGTATGCTGTGAGTTGTCCTGATAAATTCAATTTCAAAATACCCCAATTTAAATTTATCCCCATGTTTTACAACATTTAGATTAGCGTTTTCTAAGTTATGCTCTTTAAGTTTGTTTTGTAATAGACCTATAGTCAATTTTGTTCCATAAATAGGCATATCGATCTTCTTTAAGACATATGGAATTGCCCCTATATGATCTTCATGCCCATGTGTTAGAAGTAACCCCTTGATTTTATCTTTGTTTTTCATCAAATAAGTTACATCTGGTATGACGACATCAACTCCAAGCATTTCATCTCCTGGAAATGTCATTCCGCAATCAACTATGACTATACTATCTTTATATTCATATACAGTCATGTTTTTGCCAATTTCCCCTAGTCCTCCTAAGGGAATGATTTTTAATTTGTTTTCTTTTGCCACTATATCACTCCCATTTTTATTTTTCTTTATTTTTACATTCTTTACAAATTCCATAAAATTTTACATCGTGATCGCTAACCACAAAACCTTCTTCAATCTCGATTTCATGTTCAAGCGACTCTAATAAATCTAATTTTACTTCTGTTACTTTTCCGCATTGTGTACATATCAAGTGATGGTGGTGGTGATTTTCGCTCTCGGTATTTAGCTCATATCTTGTTACCCCATCATCAAAATTAATCTTATAAACAATGCCTAATTTTTCAAACAACTGCAATGTTCTATATACTGTAGCAATGCCGATATCTTTTTTTTCTTTGGATATTATATTATGGACATCTTCGCAACTTAAATGTTCATTTTTATTGTCAAATAAAATATTCAATATTTCTTCTCTTTGGTTAGTAGACTTGTACCCTTTCTGTTGCAATATACAAAGATACTTTTCAACTTTACTTTCCAATTTAACTCCACCACCTATTGCAGTTGTTCTTTCATCAACTCTTCATATACTTCTTTTGCTTCTTCTAATTCTTCATCATCAATACCTACGAGTATCTCATCACCATTCTCATCAATGTCTATCTTTAATATATATGTCGGTGAATCAATATCTTCACTTGGCAACAATACTAAATAATCTGTATCATCTATACTGAATTTTGCTTTTATTAAAAACTCCATTTCATTTCCTAATTCATCATAAAATACTGCTTTTTGTTGCATGTTTTCCTCCTTATTTTCTATCTAAATAGCTTTGTAGTATATATGATGCAGCGACCTTATCTACTACATGCTTTCTGTTCTCTCTACTAACGTTGGCTTCTAATAAAACTCTTGTGGCTGAAACTGTTGATAATCTTTCATCAACATAAATAATCTCAACATTAAATTTATTTTTGACTTTTTCAGCAAATTTTTTAACCATTTCACAAGATTCGCCCATACTACCGTCCATGTTAAGGGGCAATCCAACCACCACTTTTTTAATGTCATATTGTTCAATTATTTGCCCTATTTCATCTAAATCTTTCTTTTTACCTACTCGATTAATCGTTATTAATCCTTGTGCTGTTAAACCCAAAGAGTCGCTCACAGCAACACCGATTCTTTTTTGACCGATATCTAATCCAATTATTTTCTCCATTTAATCACCTAAATCACTTTTATACAAAATTCTGGACATACAGTAGCACAATAACCGCACAATATACAGTTGTCATTTGGTGTAGCTCGACCATCAATTATCTTAATTCCATTTTGTTTGCACCTGTTTACACATCTACCGCATGCTATACAATAATCAGCTACAATCAATCTTCTATTTTTTTGTCTTAAGTTATTTGCTATATTTAAATCAATATCATCATCATCAATTAACTGAATGTTAGCATCTATCTCATCACAAGATTGCATGCCAATTGCAATAGAATCTATGAAAGGTATATTCTTTACAAAATTAATAGCTTCTTTAGATCTATCAATCAAGTGCCCTCCACCAAGTGCTTTCATACTGTATATACCTTTACCCATGTTGTGTAATTGTTCTAATACATTTAGCATATCATTGACAGTGCCATCATGAATTCCAATGCCAGCCATATTTACAAGTGGATGAATTATATCGAGTTCTTTATACTTTAATAACGCCTTAGCTCCAGCAACTCTATGAGTAGATATACCAATTGCTCTTATTTTTCCTTGATCTTTAGCTTTTAAAAAATACTCTATAGCTTCATAATGGCCTTTAACTGTATATTCACTTTCTTGTTCGTGTAACAAAAAAATATCTATATAATCTGTTCCAATTTCTTTCAATGCTTTTTCTAAACTCATTTGTGCTAGTTCTTTCGTATAAGCATAAGATTTTGTCGATAAAACATATTTTTCTCTGCTAATTCCTTTAATTCCTTCTCTTATATAACTATAATTATCATAAATCTCTGCAGTATCTAAGAAATTTATACCTTTATCATAAGCATATTTTATCAGATAAGCACCATTTTCAACAGATAAATTTGCCTGAAATGGGGTCATGGTTAAAGAACCAAAACATATCTTAGAAACAATTATTCCTGTATTACCTAATTCTATTTTGTCCAATTTATTTCCCTCACTATTTACATAAATAGATGGATAGCTTAAGCCATCCATCTATCCTTAAAACTAGTCTCTATTAGTTTCCAAATATGCTCTTAGAATTTCTTCTAATAGCTCATCTCTTTCTATCTTTCTAATTAGATTTCTCGCATTATTGTGACTCGTAATATAGGTAGGATCTCCGGATAGGATATACCCTATGATTTGATTAATAGGATTGTACCCTTTTTCTTCTAATGATTTGAAGACTGACATAAGTATCTCCCTTGGCTCTATTGGATTATCTTTTGTAGCTTCAAATTTTACAGTTTCATTAAGTTTATTATCTCTTTCCCTATCCACATTACCACCCCTTTTATTTATTATACCATAAATTTAAAAATAAATTTATATATTTAATTGCTCTCGCAGGACTATTTCGACTTCTTTCAAAGCTTCGTCTAATTTATCAAGGTATTTTCCTCCACCTTGGGCGATATCTTTTCTTCCACCGCCGTTTCCACCAACAACACTAGATACTCTTTTTACTAGTAATCCTACGTTTACACCTTTATCTATCACATCATTTGTTGCCATAGAAATAAAAGTAATTTTCCCTTCATTTTGAGAAATCAGAAATATAACGCCATTGTCTATCCTTGATTTTATAGTATCTCCAAGTTCTCTCATTTCTTGGGCATCCATGTTTTCACAATCGTGAATGATAAGATCTATACCATTGATATTTATAGAATTGTTGATTATATCATCGACTGAATTTGAAATGATAGCCTTTCTCAAGTTCTTTATTTCGCTATCTTTTTCTTTTATTTCTTCTATTAAATGAGTTATTTTTTCTAAAATATTTTGTTTATTGCTATTAAGAGCTGAAGCTATTTGACTGATATTATTTTCTAACTCAACTATATAGTCATATACATTTAAACCTGTTATAGCCTCTATTCTTCTTACTCCAGAAGCCACGCTGGATTCTGACATTATCTTAAATAAACCGATTTGCCCAGAATTCTTTACATGTGTACCCCCGCAGAGTTCTTGCGAGAAATTTCCTATGCTGACAACTCTAACAAGCTCTCCATATTTTTCTTCAAACAATCCAATAATTCCCTGTTGTTGGGCTTCTTTCAAGGTCATAATCTCAGTTTTAACATCTTGAGCTTTTAATATTTCCGAATTAACAATTGCTTCAATTTTTTTAATTTCTTCTTCTGATAATGGCTCAAAATGAGTAAAATCAAATCTAAGTCTTTTAGGCGTAACTAATGAACCAGCTTGGTTAACATGATTGCCCACGACTATCTTCAAAGCTTTATGCAGTAGATGAGTTGTCGAGTGGTTTCTCATTGTTGCTTCTCTCAATTCAACATCTACTTCAGCTTGAACAGATTGATTAACATTGATTTCTCCACTAATAACAGTTACATGATGAATTGGTGCTTTTGAAGAAGTCAGTTTAGTATCATTTACTCGTGCCATTCCCTGATTGTATCTGATTATGCCTTTGTCACCAATTTGTCCTCCAGATTCACCATAAAACGGTGTTTTTTCTAAAATAACAAATCCACTTTCACCTTCCAATAATCTTTCAACTTTTTTATTATCTTTAAGTATAGCTTTCACAATTGTTTCTGTTTTCATCGTACTGTAACCAACAAATTCAGACTCAATCCCTTTGGTAATATCTTCTTCATTTTTAGTGCTCCAACCAGCATCTGTTTCTTCTCTTGCTCTCCTTGCTCTCTCTCTTTGTTCTTTCATGAAATTTTGGAAACCTTCTAAGTCCATCTGATATCCGTTCTCTTTCAAAATCTCTTCAGTAAGTTCAGGTGGAAACCCAAAAGTATCATAAAGTTTAAAGACCTTTTCTCCATCTAGTATTTTTGTTTCACTTTGAGCTAATTCATTTATCATGTTTTCAAGAATATTTAATCCTTGATTTATTGTTTCTTGAAATTTTTCTTCTTCTATTGAGATAACTTTTTTAATTTGATTTTCATTTTCTTTGAGTTCTTTATATTCAACCATCCATGAATTAATAACAACTTCAGCAACTTTGTCCAAAAACGTATTGTCAATCCCCAAGAGTTTTCCATGCCTAGAAGCTCTCCTTATTAGTCTTCTTAGCACATATCCTCTGCCTTCATTGCTCGGCACAACGCCATCGCTCACTAAGAAAGTTATAGCTCTTATGTGATCTGTAATTATCCTTACTGATACATCTTTCTCTTTGTCTGATCCGTATTTATATTCACTTATTTCAAGTACTTTATTTAATATATCTCTAATAGCTCCAATTTCAAATATGTTATCTGTATTTTCCATTATAGTAGCGATTCTTTCAAGCCCCATTCCTGTATCTATATTGGGATTTGGAAGTGGATGATATATGCCATTTTCATCTTTATCAAATTGTGTGAACACCAAATTCCATATTTCTAAAAATCTATCACAGTCACAGCCTGGTTTACAAGTATCTTCTCCACAACCATACTGCTCTCCTCTGTCTACATATATCTCAGAACACGGACCTGACGGACCTACCTCTAGCTCCCAAAAATTATCTTTTTTTCCCAATCTAACAATTTTCTCGCTTGGAATGCCGATCATCTTATTCCATAGTTCATAGGCTTCATCATCATCATAATATACAGTTACCCATAAATCATTTGGGTTTAGTTCAAGTCTTTGTGTTAAAAATTCCCAAGCCCATGAAATAGCTTCTTTTTTGAAATAGTCTCCAAATGAAAAATTGCCTAACATTTCGAAGAACGTTGCATGCCTTGCTGTTCTCCCAACATTTTCAATATCACCTGTTCGAATACACTTTTGACATGTTGCCATTCTCTTACTAGGAGGTGTTTTTTCACCAGTAAAATATGGTTTTAGTGGTGCCATCCCTGCTCCAATTAGTAGAAGTGACTTGTCATTCTTTGGCACAAGTGAAAAACTAGGTGCGACTAAATGCCCTTTTTCACTAAAAAAATCTAAAAATTCTTTTCTTATATCATGAAGTCCTAAATTCTTCATATTTACACCTCTCTAAGTATTATAAAAATCCTCCCTTTTAGGGAGGTAGTGTTACTACTTTATTTTAGAATATATATGGTCATTTGTCAATGAACTACAATAATTCCCTCGATTCTTTATATTTATTTATTAAAAATTTAAATAAAATCATCATGATAGCAGTTACTGGGACCGCTAATATCATTCCTAAAACTCCAAATATTCCTCCGCCAATAATTAAAGCTAAGAGAACTGTCAAAGGATGAAGTCCTATGCTCTGCCCTAGAACTTTAGGAGCTAGGATGTTATTTTCAATCCATTGAATCACAACGAAAAACACACCCACCCATAAAGCTTTTAACGGGCTGGAGAAAAAAGCTAAAATCACAGCCGGCAAAAATCCTAAAAAAGGTCCAATGTATGGAACGATATCCGCTATAGCCGTAATAAAACCTATGACAATGGCAAATTGCACATCCATAATCAATAAAAATATTGCAGTCATTGTGCCAACAAAAATGGCCATAAAAAGTCTGCCTTTTATAAATTGGTTCATAACATCATTTATCTGTTGTGATAACCCCAAAATATCATCTTTGTATTTCTCAGGTATGTGTTCTTTGACTTTTTTTACAAAATAATTTTTATCGACGAGAAAGTAAAAAGTTATTATCGGTATTAAAATTAAAGTTACAGCCTTTGATAAAAATCCGCTTATACCAGATATTAGATTTGTCAATCCATTTGATATAGCCTCTTGAAGTTTTTCTGTATTTGTTTCTATCACTTTTTCTATGCTCTTTAATAATTCGGGAGTATCTCCCAACACGTTAGAATAAGCAGCATAAATTTTATCAATAAAAACGTTAAAATTGTTAATATAAATAGATAAATTTTCAGCTAAATTTTTAATTTCTTTACCTGTTCTTGGAATAAATGATACTAGCAATATTACTAAAACAATAACAATGCCAATATAAACTATTGCTGTACTTACAGTTCTTTTTAGCCCTTTTTTCTGTAAATAATTTACTAATGGGTTTAAAAAATAAGCCAATATAATGGACAAAATTATAGCTAACATTATATCTGATAATATGGTGAACTTTGAAAACAATTCATA
>DAONLG010000076.1:0-7327 GCA_035406565.1 Soehngenia sp. | reverse complement strand
TTAGGCTTTTATTATTAATATCATATTATTGATAACAATTGTAAAGATAAAATGGCTTTGGTATAATTGTTTCTAAAGGAGTGATTTGATTGTCTAAAAACGAATACATCGAAGACACAAACAATATGAATATTAAAATATCAAAAGATGTTTTATCATCTATAGCTTTTAAGGCTATTTCTTCTATTGAAGGAGTAGAATTATCAAATGTCAGTACTGGCATAACGGATATTATAAATAGGAAGAATATTTCTAAAGGTATAAAAGTGGAAATTAAAGATAATGATGTAACTATTGATTTATTTATATCATTAAAATATGGGCAAAAAGTAAATGAAGTCGGTTATGATGTACAAAGAAAAGTAAAAGATTCAATTGAGCTAATGACAGATTTAAACGTAAAGGAAATAAATGTGCACATAGAAAATTTAATAACTGAAAAAGACGAGATAGGCAAAACTATTGAAAATGAATAGAAGGGATTAATATGGGAAGAAAACAAACTCGTGAAGCACTAATGCAATTAATTTACCAAATGGATTTAAATAAAAATTTTTCCAAAGAAGAAGTAATGAATTTTTTGGAGAACTTTGACCTGAGGGATTGCGAAATTGAATATTTAAAAGACTCTGCTTTTGGAGTAATTGACAATTTAGAGTATATCAATGAATTAATTGAGAAATATACTGAAGGATGGACTTTAGAAAGATTGCCTAAAGTTGATTTATCTATACTTAGAATTGCTTTTTATGAAATCTTATATAGAGAAGATATCCCCGTTGAAGTTTCAATAAATGAAGCTATAGAAATAGCTAAAAAGTATAGTACACCTGATGCTTTTAAATACATTAACGGTGTTTTAGGTAGCTTTGTCAGAGCTAATGATTTATATGAATAATTTATATATAGGTATAGACACAAGTAATTATACTTCATCTTTTGCTGTTATAGATGATGATGGAACAATTCTTAAGGATAGAAGAATTGTTCTACGTGTCCCAAATGGCAAGAAAGGTTTAAGACAAGAAGAGGCTGTTTTTCAACATGTAACAAATATGCCATTATTGCTTGAAAAAAATGATATTGACTTTCACAAGATAAATACTATAGCAGTAAGCACAAAACCCAGGCAATTATCAAGTTCTTATATGCCTGTTTTTAAAGTTGGTTTAAGTTATGCTAGAGTTATATCCCATCTAAGTAACATCCCTATAAAATTATTTAGTCACCAAGAAGGCCATATAGCCTCTTTAGTATATTCAAATGACGTCGATGAAAATATATTTATAGCTTTACATTTATCTGGTGGAACAACTGAAGTTGTTCTTGTTAATAATGCTGACAATTTTTATACAACTATTTTAGGTGGAACAAAAGATCTTAGCGTTGGACAGTTAATTGATAGAATTGGTGTTTATGCTGGATTAAGTTTTCCGTGTGGTGGAAGAATGGAAGAAATTTCACGCAATGGTAAAATTTTAAATATAGATTTTCCTAAACCTCAACAATCAATTTGGGTGAACTTATCAGGTTTAGAGAATTATTACATAAAATTGATTGACAGCAAAAAATATAACATTGAGGATATCTTTTATACATTGTTTTTTAATATTGCACTCTTTATAGAAAGATTAATCAGAGAAGCCATTACCATACACCACATAACAAGTGTTTTAATTGTTGGTGGAGTCATTTCCAATAATATAATAAAAAACTATTTATCTAATAGTTTTTATGATGTCAAAATATACTTCCCTGAAAAAAATCTCTCTTCTGACAATGCAGTGGGTATTGCATATTTGGGCAAATACAAACTCGGCTGGGGGGATTGACATGAAACCCTTAAAAGTAACTGAGATAAATAATTATATCAAAAAAATATTTTCTCAAGATATCTTGCTTCCTGAAGTAAGCATTGTTGGAGAAATCTCAAATCTATCTAAACATTACGCTAGTGGACATATTTATTTCAATCTCAAGGATGAAAATTCCAAATTAAAGTGTGTCATGTTTAAATCTTATGTTCAATCAGCTACCATAGAGTTAAAAGAGGGCTTGAAAGTCGTAGCATCAGGTAATATATCTGTTTATGAAAAAGATGGAATTTATCAGCTATATGTAAAAAGTATTCAGAAAGATGGTATAGGGGAACTTTATACAGCTTTTGAGGAACTAAAACAAAAGTTACAGAAAGAGGGTTTATTTGATGCAAATCATAAAATACCAATTCCTGAGTATCCTAAGAAAATAGGTATAATAACTTCACTTACGGGTGCAGTAATTAGAGATATTTTGAGGATAATTAAAAGAAGATTTCCTCCAGTTGATATAATCATATATCCTTCTCAGGTTCAAGGAGAAAAGGCGATTGATCAAATCATTGAAGGACTATTATATTTAGACAAAATAGATGACATTGACACAATTATATTGGCTAGAGGTGGAGGATCTATTGATGAGTTATTCATATTTAATGATGAAAGATTAGCACGAGCAATTTACAACGTTCATAAACCAATAATTTCAGCAGTAGGACATGAGACTGATTTTACCATTGCAGACTTTGTATCCGATTTAAGAGCAGCGACACCTTCAGAAGCAGCTGAATTAGTGGTAAAAGACATGAATACTCTATTAAGAGAAATGGAAGAAACAAGAAATAATATAATAAAAACTGTTTTAAATTTTTTATACCAGTACAAAAGTAACTTGCAGAGGATTGAAAAAACTTTAAAATTATATAATCCTCAGTTTGTTTTGGATGATAAAAAAGTCGAATTAGATAATACAATTCAAAGAATAGCTTTTGTTGTAAATAAAATAATTAATGATAAAAATACTAATCTGGAAAGACAAAAAATTAAGCTAAATTCATATGATCCTGAATATATAATAAAGCGAGGATATGCAATGATAACCGATGAAAACGGAAAAATGATAACTAGCGTTGAATCCGTTATTAAGGGTATGAATTTAAAGCTTAGTTTAAAAGATGGAGAATTATATACAGAAGTAAAATCTGTTTCTAAAAGG
The DNA here is from genome assembly GCA_035406565.1 of Soehngenia sp. GTDB lineage: Bacteria > Bacillota > Clostridia > Tissierellales > Tissierellaceae > Soehngenia. Next base: position 4,294 of record DAONLG010000076.1, on the reverse strand, counting down.
GGAGATATTCGTGGATAATGAAGATATGACCTATGAAAAAGCATACGAGAGATTAAATGCGATTCTTGATGAGCTAGAAAATGGTGGCTTAAAATTGAGCGATGTATTTTCTAAGTTCAAGGAAGCAATGAGTCTATATGAATATTGCAAAAGTACTTTGGATAAAGTAGAAGGTGAAGTAAAAGTTCTTCTTAAAGAAGATGATAGAATAAGTGAAGTCGATTTTAATGATGAGTATAAGGGGAATGATTATGCTTGAAAAATTATTTAAAGAGTATATGCCATTATTAGAAAATGAACTAGAAAATATAATAGAACCTAAAAATAAATATCAAAACAAGTTATATGAATCTGTGAAATACAGTCTTTTCTCTGGTGGTAAAAGATTAAGGCCTATGTTGTTTCTAATGTCATATACACTGTTTTCAAACAATTTAGATTTGGCACTGCCATTTGCGGCTTCGATAGAGATGATTCATACTTATTCGTTGATTCATGATGATTTACCATCTATGGATAATGATGATTATAGAAGAGGAAAACTCACAAGCCATAAGATGTTTGGAGAATCTTTAGCAATTTTAACGGGTGATGCTTTATTAAATTTAGCTTATGAGACAATGTTGAAATTAATCACAGATACAGATGATAATAGAATAAAAAAAGCAAGTTATGAAATTTCTAAAGCTGCTGGTTATTCAGGTATGATTTTAGGACAAGTTATAGATACATGTGAAGATGAATTAAGTTCAAGTGAAATAATGTATATGTATTCTCTGAAAACAGCCGAACTGATAAGAGCAAGTATTTCTGCGGGAGCTATACTTGGTGGCGCTAATAATGATCAGATACTTATATTAGACGAATTTGGTAAAAATTTAGGAGTTTCATATCAAATTCAAGATGATATTTTAGATTGGGAGAAAGATAAAGAAATTAATAAATTGACATTATCAAGATTTTATTCAAAAGATCAATTGATAAATTTGATTAATGAATCAAATGAAAGATGTTTTAAATTATTAGCTCAATTAGATAATTTAAATACCTCTTTTTTTGAAGAATTAGTTGCTAGATTGGCTTATCGAGAGATTTAAAGTTGAAAAAAACTAAAAATTATGTTATACTATTTATAGTTATAGTGGTACAGTATTCTAGTCAGCACAGCTATTTCTGAGGGCGGGCCTAAAAATCCGTCAAAGAGCATATCGATGAAGTTCCTTATGTTTGGCTTGCGACGCCCAGTCGTGGGCTTTCATAAGGAGTAAGAAGGATGGGGCGATCTGCAATGGCATGCAGGCGTGGACCCTGCCTTCGTGGAGACATAGTATAGTGAAAAATAGTACTATACTATGATAAACCTGCAACAAAAACATCAAATTAAATTTGCAGAGTAGCTTGCCTTGAGTGGGGTAGTGCGGATGGTAAGTTCAGAATTAAAGGTTCAGGGCCCGAAACTTTAATTCTCTGTTACCGAAACCTAACCTGCAAAAGAGGATAGGAAATAGTATGGCTGTAGAGGAAAACTCCTAGACTGTTCACGTAGTTGAGATAACTAGGGGATTACAGTGCGGACTAAGTGGCAATCCAGTCTTGCATTTGGCGACAATGCAGTGACGAGATTAAAGGGAAACCGCTGAACCGGCGACGGGCAGTTCTTGTCAGGGAAATCCTGCTGGACCTAAAGCCGTAAGATTTACTCTAGTTATTACCACTCGTTAAGCTGATAGCAGTGCTGTCAGCTTTTTTACATATATACATAATCAGGAGGAACTATGACTAAAATAAATGAAGATAATTTTTATAATAAATATAATTTAAAATGGGTAATTCCAATAACTATTTGGACTTTTGTTATTTCAATAACATTGTCTATTTTTTCTGAAAGTTTAGTAAAAAGATTTGATTTAATTGTAGCTTTTGTTATATTACTTGTGATAATTTTAATTGGCATAATTTTTGACGTTGTCGGGGTAGCCGTTACAAGTGCGAATGAGAAACCTTTTCATGCAATGGCAGCTAACAAAATTCCGGAAGCTAAAATTGCGATTAGATTGGTTAGAAATGCTGGGAAAGTAAGTAATTTTTGTAATGATGTAATAGGGGATATAAGTGGGATATTATCTGGAGCTATTTCTGCAAGCATCGTTATCAAACTTGTTGACAGTTTTTCATTTTTAAATATCACAATAATAACAATCTTGCTGACAGCTTTCACTGCATCAATGACAGTAGGAGGCAAGGGTATAGGCAAGAGCATTGCTATGAACAATGATGAGAAGATAGTTTACTTGCTAGCAAAAATATTAAAATTCATTGAAAATACTTTTAAAATAAAATTTTTTACAGATAAAAATAACAAGAGTAGTAAATGAGATAAGGAGCATTTTATGCAAAAGAGAAGAGCGGATGTATTATTATATGAAAAAGATTTAGCTGATTCAAGAGAAAAAGCTAAGAGATTAATAATGGAAGGTGTAGTTTATGTTGGCGAAGTTAAAGTAGAAAAACCAGGCGAGCTATACTCAGATGAGACTATGTTTATAGTAAAATCAAATCCATTAAAATATGTCAGCAGAGGCGGTTTAAAATTAGAAAAGGCTATTGAGAATTTCAAATTGGACTTAGTTGACAAAATATGTATGGACATAGGAGCATCCACAGGGGGATTTACTGATTGCATGCTTCAAAGTGGTGCGAAAAAAGTATATGCTGTAGATGTAGGATATGGTCAACTTGATTGGAAAATAAGAAATGATTATAGGGTTGTCGTATTGGAGCGGACAAATATAAGAAAACTTGACACTGATGCAATAAAAGATAAAATTGACTTTATAAGTATAGATGTAAGTTTTATAAGTCTTGAGTTGGTGTTACCAGTAGCAGAAAAATTGTTAAGTGATGATGGAACTATTATAGCACTTATAAAACCACAATTTGAAGCTGGAAAAGGTAAGGTTGGGAAAAAAGGGATTGTTAAAGATAGAGAAATACATTTAGAAACAATTAATAAAGTGATTGATTTTTCTAAAACCATTGGCTTATATGCTAAAAATTTAACCTATTCCCCTATTAAAGGAACAACAGGAAATATCGAATTCCTTATTATGCTAAGCAAAAAAGAAGGATTAATGAGTTGCAATGCAGAAGAAGTAGTATTAAATGCTCATGAGAAATTATAGTAGGTGAGAATATGCTTAGGAAACTACACATAAAAAATTTCGCCATCATAGACAACTTAACTATTGATTTTGATAGTGGACTTAATGTTTTAACAGGAGAGACAGGATCAGGAAAATCAATTATAATCGAAGCTTTAGGAGTAGTGCTTGGTGGAAGAAGCAATAAAGAAATGATTAAAACTGGTTCTAATTCAGCATATGTAGAAGCATTATTTTATGTGGATTCCAATATAAAAAATAAATTAGACGAATTTGGCATCGACTATGACGAGTTATTGGTTATATCACGAGAAATATACGTTAGCCAGCCAAGTGTAGCTAGGGTTAATAACAAAATAGTCACAAACAATGTATTAAATGCTATTACTTCAAATTTAATAGACATATTTGGGCAACATGAGCACCAATCCTTATTGGATGAAAAAAATCATATATCAATATTAGATTCTTTCTTATTTGATGAATCAAAAGTATTATTGAATGAAATAAGTCAGCTTTATGATGAATATTTATCAATTAAAGAAAAAATGAAGGACCTAGAAATCGATAGCAGACAACGGGAACGGGAATTAGATTTAATTAAATACCAAATAGATGAGATTAATTCGGCAAATTTAATACAAGAAGATGAAAATGTAGAATATGAATATAAAAAACTTAACAATTTAGAAGAAATACTTAAGAGTGGAAATAAAGCTCTTGATTATATAAAAGGAGATTTTTTAGAACAAAATGCATTAGACATGATTGATAAGAGTATATCACAACTTAAAGATTTAGTTAGGCTAGATGATGCTTTTCAAAACTATTATGTTGAATTGCAAAATTATAGATTTGAAATCAGCGAACTATCTTTAAAAATCAATGATTATTTAAGCTCTTTATATTATGATGAAGAAAGATTATTATTCCTTAGAGAAAGATTAGATACTATCAATACATTAAAGAAAAAATATGGCAATTCTATATATGAAATTTTAAATTATAAAAATAATTTAGAAGAAAAATATGAGTTGTTGATAAATATTGAAAATGAGCAAAGAATTCTCGGTGAAAAATTGAGTGAATTAGAAAAAAATATAATGCATAAATCTAATATATTGACTAATCAC
>DAONLG010000075.1:0-7348 GCA_035406565.1 Soehngenia sp. | reverse complement strand
AGGAAAAGAAAAAATTATTAAAAATGGTCTTTTAAGTTTATATGGCGAAAATAATATGATAGATATCGCAAAAAAACTCCTCAACTTAGCACAAGAGGGACTAAATGATGATGAAAAAAAATACTTAGTGCCACTTAATAACCTGTGCTATAATGAAATCAACTTATATGAGAGAACAAAAAAACTTTATGAGAATACAGACAGATTAAATGCTTTTGATTGGGCGATAGCAAAGGGTGAAGCAATATGAAAGCTGAAGATATAAATAAATCCTTTATAGAGATGGTGTTAAAAAACAAAGATTATTATGAAAAGGATTACTTTTCTTTAGCCCAAAAAGTAAACAATTCATCTGCCATCTACAAGGGTAAGCCTGTTCCTTTTACCTACAACCCCATGTTTTTTACAAAAGATGAAGAGGAGAACATAAAAGTCATCATGGAATACATGATGAATATTTGCGATAAAGTTACTGACGAGTACATTAAAAATGCTGAGTTCAGAAAGAGATTTTTATTTCCTAAAGAGATAGAAGAGCTGATTCTATTAGAAAATCCCTATGATGTAAATATCCCAATAGCTAGATTTGACATGTTCTACAAAGATAAAGATAATTTTAAATTTTGCGAGTTAAATACCGATGGATCATCGGCAATGAACGAGGATAACACTATAGCAAAGATATTATTAGAGTCAAAAGCAATGGAAGACATTAAAAACGGCTATGAATTTATAAATAGAGAATTGATAGATAAATGGGTGGATGAGAGCTTAAAATTATATGAAAAATCAAGATTTCGTGAAGGAAATCCCAATGTGGCTATAGTTGATTTTAAAGAGAGTGCAACTACTTATGAATTCATAGAATTTAAAAAAGCTTATGAAAGAAGAGGACTAAAGGCATTTATAGCAGATCCAAGGGATTTAGTGTACAGAGATAAGAAACTATATTATGATGATACAAGGATTGATTTAATATATAGAAGAATTGTGACATTTGAATTGATAGAAAAATTTAATGAAGCCGAGGCTTTCATAAAAGCGTATAAAGATAAAAGCGTGGTAACCATCGGTTCATTGAGAAGTCAAGTAGCACATAATAAGATATTTTTTAAAGTTCTGCACGATGATGACATCAAATATTTACTAAAAAATGAAGAAATCGATTTTATAAAAGAGCATATACCATATACTGGAATATTTGGTGGGGAAAAGCATGTATTTAATGAAGTACTCGCAAATAAAGATAAATATGTTATAAAACCAATGGATATGAATGCTTCACAAGGAGTCATGATTGGAAGAGATTTAGATAGTTCAACTTGGATAGAGGGATTAGAAAAAGCTTTTAACAATAACTACATTTTTCAAGAGTTTGTAGAACCGTTTGAGAGAGAGTTTGTAGTTTATGAAGAAGGATTGAAAAAGAAGAACTTAAAATATTTAGTCGGTGTATTTTTATACAACAGAAAATACGCAGGGATGTATACTAGAGTGAGCGAAAACAATTTAATTTCGGGTATAAAAGACTATTACACTGCTGCAAATGTGATTGTAAAATGAAGGTGGTAAAAAATTGAAAGAGATTTTAAAAAATGATTGGCAAGAAATTTTAAAAGACGAGTTTGAAAAGGATTATTACATCAAATTAAGGCAGATACTCATCAAAGAGTATAGCGAATACACAATTTATCCGGATATGTACAGCATTTTCAATGCGCTTCATTACACTGCATACAAAGATGTGAAAGTAATCATATTAGGTCAAGATCCTTACCATGGAGAAAATCAGGCACATGGATTGAGTTTTAGCGTTAAAAAAGGAGTCCCCATACCTCCATCTTTGATGAATATATATAAAGAATTAAAAACTGATTTAGGATATGACATTCCAAATCATGGAAATTTAGAAAAATGGGCTAAAGAGGGAGTGCTGTTGTTAAATACAGTACTTACAGTGAGAAAAGGAAAACCCAACTCGCACAAGGGATTAGGCTGGGAAATATTCACTGATAGAGTGATAGAGTATGTAAATGAAAAAGACACGCCAGTCGTCTTTTTACTTTGGGGTAACAACGCTATATCAAAACAAAACCTTATCACAAATAAAAAGCATTTGATAATAAAATCACCTCATCCTAGTCCATTTTCAGCAGCAAGAGGTTTTTTTGGCTCAAAACCATTTTCAAGGACAAATGATTTTTTATTGAGAAATGGCAAAGACCCTATAGATTGGAAAATAGAAAATATATAGGAGGAAGAAATGAATTTATACGGCATTCTCGAAAACAAAATTTATATAGAAAACATACCTGCACTTGTTATCAGGCCTTCATTTATAGATGAGAAATACCCCACTGTAATTTTTTATCATGGGTTTACTTCAAATAAAGACAATCAAAAATTTAGAGCGCAAGTATTGGCTTCTCTCGGCTATCAAGTGATACTACCAGACAGTTTATACCATGGGGAAAGAGGAAGCATAGATTATGAAAAGGAAGTATATGAAGGGGTTTTTTGGAAAATAGTTCTAAAAAACATAGAAGAATATGATATCATCAAAGACTTCGCCATAGATAAATTAAACGCTAATCCCAATAGAATGGCAGTCATGGGTCATTCCATGGGTGGATTTACATCAAGTGGTATCTTTTCAAAAGATGTGGATTTAAAGACCGCTATAATTGTAAATGGATCTTGTGATTATTTGGAAAGCAATGAAATATTTAAGAAAGCACTAAGAATCGAAGATGATGATAAATTTGAAGAAATAGAAAGATATATATCAAACAATGACCCCAAGAGAAATTTAAAATCTATTTTAGATAGACCTCTTTTACTTTTGCATGGTGAAGCAGATAGTATAGTAGATATAAACCCTCAAAAGCACTTTTATGAAACTGCAAAAAAACTTTACAACAATAAAGAACGCATAGAATTCATAACTTATCCTAATTTAAACCATCATTTCACAGTCAGCATGCTTGAAAAAACTGCAGAATGGTTAAGTAAATACCTATAGAATAAATTCATAAATTAAATACAATTGCAATATTAAAAAAAGAGGAATGAGAATCGTAAACTTCCTCTTTTTTGTTTTGTGAGAAAAGTTTTTCATTCCCAAAAGTCCACCTATTGAGCCGCCGATAAAGCACACAAATAGTAGTTTGTTTTCACTTATCCTCCATTTGTGATCTTTTGATAGTTTTTTGTCTTTTCCAAACAGATAAAACGAATAGACATTAATTATTGCGATGTAGATCAATAAAGCATAAAATGAATTTGACAAATTGTTCACACTCCACAGAATTTTTTAAAAATTTAATCAAATAATGAGTTTTTACATTGACAATCATCAAAATTTATTATAGTGTAAATTTAAAATATAAGCAAATTTAGGTGGGTGCTATGGATTACATATTTGATTTGGAAAAAAACAGAGATAAATTGATAGAGTATAAAAATTTTTTGACTAGCATTAAAGATACAGAGGGAGCACTTATGCCAGCACTTCAAAAAGCACAAGAGCTATTTAATTATCTTTCAAAAGAAGTATTAAAAATAGTTAGTGATGAGCTTAAGATACCACTTGCTGAAATTTACGGGGTGGCTACTTTTTATTCTCAATTTTCGTTTATACCTAAAGGTGAAAACCAAATAAGTGTATGCTTGGGGACTGCATGCTATGTTAAAGGAGCGCAAGTAATATTAGAGGAGTTTGAAAAAGAGCTAGGCATAAAGCAAGGGGAAACCACAAGTGATTTAAAATTTTCAATAGGGCAGGCAAGGTGCTTAGGAGACTGCTCAAAAGCTCCAGTAGTTATGATAAATTCTGATATATTTCCACTAGTTAAGAAAAATGATGTAAAGAAAATACTAGATAATTATAGATAGAGGTGTGGCATGGATAAAGACAGACTTATTTCCATAAAAAAAGAGAAAAGGTCAAAGATAATTGACAATTTATTAAATAATGACTTGATTGAGTTAATAGAAGATAAAGTGGTGTTAAAGGGAGATTACTATAAAAATCAGGTGCGAATCGCACTTAGAAATTGTGATATAATCAATCCTTTTGATATTGAAGAATACATAGCTTTTGACGGCTACTTCGCATTGTACAAGGCACTGACGAGTTTATCTCAAAGGGAAGTAGTCGAAATAATGAAAAATTCTCTGCTTCGGGGTAGAGGAGGAGCTGGTTTTCCAACTGGGAAGAAATGGGAGGAAGCTTTTACATTTGATTCAGATCAAAAATACATCATTTGCAATGCAGATGAAGGCGATCCTGGGGCTTTTATGGATAGGTCAATATTAGAAAAAGACCCTCACAGCATATTAGAGGGCATGGCAATAGGTGGATACGCAATAGGTGCTGACAAGGGTTTTATATACGTAAGAGCAGAGTATCCTCAGGCAGTTAAGACTTTAAAACATGCTATTAATGAGGCGAAAAACTCAGGACTTTTAGGGAAAGATATATTTAAAACAGGTTTTAATTTTGACATTGAATTGAGACTTGGTTCAGGAGCATTTGTGTGTGGAGAGGGCACTGCTCTTATAGAGTCTATAGAAGGACACAGAGGTATGCCTAGACCTAAATTAGAGAGGACTGCACATGTTGGACTGTGGGGAAAGCCCACGATAATAAACAATGTAGAGACTTTTGCAAATGTCGCACCTATCATACTAAATGGAGCTGAATGGTTTAGAAGTATCGGCACAGAGAAATCCCCCGGAACAAAGGTATTTTCTCTTGTAGGGAAAATAGAAAATGCAGGCCTTGTAGAGGTCCCAATGGGAACTAAGTTGAGGGATATAGTTTTTGACATCGGTGGAGGGTGTCAAAACAACAAAGGATATAAAGCAGTACAAACTGGCGGACCATCAGGGGGATGCATTCCCAGAGAATATCTAGATGTAGCTGTTGATTTTGAGTCATTAGCTAACATTGGCTCTATAATGGGTTCTGGCGGCATGGTAGTAATGGATGAGAACACTTGCATGATAGATATCGCAAAGTACTTTTTGGAGTTCAGCGTAGATGAATCATGCGGCAAGTGCATTCCATGTAGGGAAGGCACCAGAAGAATGTATGAATTATTAGAGCTCATAACTGAGGGAAAAGCTCAAATGAGTGATTTAGAAGAACTAGAAAGACTTGCACATGTGGTTAGCAACACATCATTATGCGGGCTTGGACAAACTGCTCCAAATCCAGTCATAACTACCTTAAAATACTATAGGGATGAATACATTTCACATATAGTGGATAAGAAATGCCCGGCAAAGAGCTGTAAAGCTCTGATAACTTATGTGATTTCAGATAAATGCATAGGGTGCAGTATATGTAAGAAAAATTGCCCTGTAGATGCTATCGACGGGGAGCTGAAAGCTAAACACAGCATAGATTTAAAAAAATGCATAAAATGCGGAAGCTGCTACGAGGTATGTCCTGTGAAACCTGTAAAAGCAGTGGAGATCTATTAGGAGGAAACAATGAAAACAGTAAAACTAACCATAGATGATAAACAAATAGAGGTGGATAGTTCTCTTACAGTTATACAAGCAGCAAAACTAGCTGGGATAAACATACCAAAACTCTGCTATGATGAAAGGCTTGATATTTTTGGGGCTTGTAGAATGTGTGTTGTGGAGATAGAAGGGATTAAAAAGCTCCAGACTTCTTGCTCTACAAAAGTAAGGGAAGGAATGGTCGTTAACACTAAAACAGAAAGAGTGATGCAGGCAAGAAGAGACATACTAAGATTGCTATTAGACAATCATCCAAACGACTGCCTTACCTGTGAAAAGGCTGGGAATTGTCTACTTCAAGATTATGCTTATGAATACGATGTTAAATTTAGAAATCACTCAGGTAAAATAAGAGATAGATACATAGACGATACAAATCCATTTTACATATACGATGCGCAAAAATGTATTTTATGCGGACTGTGTGTAAGAGTATGTTCAAGACTTCAAGTCACAGGGGCAATTGATTTTGTAAATCGGGGGTTTGATACTCTAATAGGCACACCATTTAAAGAGGGACTCATAAATTCGGACTGTGTATCATGCGGCAATTGCGTTTCAGTATGTCCTACTGGAGCGTTGATGCCAAAATCTAAAGAGAAATTTAGAGCATGGGAAGTAAACAAGGTCAAGACTACTTGTACATTTTGTGGAGTAGGCTGCCAGATTAACCTACTCGTTAAAGATGACAAAGTGGTAGGTGTAGAACCTGTTGAAAAAGCTGTTAATGAAGGATTGCTCTGCGTTAAAGGAAAGTTTTCATTTAATTTCATAAATCACCCTGATAGATTAAAAGCACCATTGTTGAAAGAAGATGGAGTATTTAAAGAAATCTCTTGGGATAGGGCTTATGAGATTATTAAAGAAAAAGTTGATAAATACATGGAAGAAAGTGGGCCTGATTCTTTTGCAGGGTTAAGCTCAGCAAGATGTACAAATGAGGAAAATTATCTTTTTCAAAAGCTTTTCCGCGCAGTTTTAAAGACAAATAATATTGATCACTGTGCAAGGCTCTGACATTCTTCAACAGTTGCAGGGCTTGCAACTACACTTGGCACAGGCGCCATGACAAATAGCATTTCCGAGATCAAACACAATGACACAATATTTGTAATTGGTTCAAACACTACAGAAACACATCCTGTCATAGGTGCTTTTATAAAACAAGCGGTTAAAAGTGGTGCAAAATTGATTGTCGCAGATCCTAGGGAAATAGAACTTACTAAATTTGCAGATGTGCATCTTCAGCTTAAACCGGGAACAAATATTGCACTCATAAATGGAATGATGAATGTAATCATTGAAAACAAATTGTATGATGAAGATTATATAAGAAAAAACTGTGAGAACTTTGAAGAACTAGTAAGGCTTGTTAAAAATTATCCTCCAAAGAGAAGTGCGGAGATCTGTGGAGTTGATGAGGACTTAATCATTAAAGCTGCTTTAATTTATGCAAGCTCACCAAATGCAGGAATTTACTACACAATGGGAGTCACTCAACATACTACTGGCACGCATGCAGTTATGAGCTTATCAAATTTAGCGCTTTTATGTGGAAATATCGGAAAAGAAAATGCAGGCATAAATCCACTGAGAGGCCAGAACAATGTCCAAGGCGCAAGCGATATGGGAGCTTCTCCTTCAGATTTAACAGGCTATCAAAAGATTTTTCATAAAGAGAGTCTTGAAAAATTTGAAAGAGCTTGGAATGCAGAACTTTCTGATAGAGTCGGTGCGACAATAACTGAGATGTTTAAACTCATTGAAGAAGAGAAAATAAAGTTTTTATACATCATGGGAGAAAATCCGGCTA
>DAONLG010000074.1:0-7474 GCA_035406565.1 Soehngenia sp. | reverse complement strand
TGCAGCAAAAGCAGTTGCATTAGTTCTACCAGAATTAAAGGGCAAATTAAATGGATTCTCTGTAAGAGTACCTGTTCCAACAGTGTCTTTAGTAGACGTTGTATTTGAAGTCGAAAAACCAACAACTGCAGAGGAAGTTAATAATTTATTAAAACAAGCTAGTGAAAATGAGTTAAAGGGAATTCTTGGATATACAGATGAATTACTTGTATCAAGAGATTTCTTGAAAGACAAGAGATCTTCGATTGTTGACGCTGATTCAACTATGGTAATAGATAATATGGTTAAAATAGTATCATGGTATGATAATGAGTGGGGCTATTCTAATAGAGTAGTAGATTTGGTAAGTATGATAGCATCTAGGTGGTAAAAAAGGTCGGGTCTAATGACCCGACTTATCCATTAAGAGATCATTTTGGAGGTGCATATTTTGAAAAGGAAAAAAACGCTTAGAGATATTGATGTAAACGGCAAAAGAGTCTTGGTTAGAGTCGATTACAATGTTCCCATGGATGATAATTTTAATATCACGGATGATATTAGGATAACAAGCTCTTTACCAACAATTAATTATCTATTGGAAAACAATGCTAAGGTTATTTTGATGTCTCATTTAGGCCGACCTAAAGGAGAGCCAAATAAAAAATATTCCTTAGAACCAGTAGCAAAAAGATTGTCAGAACTTTTGAATAAAGAAGTAATATTTGCTGATGATGACAGAGTGGTTTCGGATAAAGTTGTAGAAATGGCAAACAATTTGAAACCTGGAGATGTTATGCTACTTCAGAATACAAGATTTAGAAAAGAAGAAGAAAAAAATGGAGATGAATTTGCTAAGGAATTAGCAAGTTTAGGGGAGATATTTGTAAATGATGCTTTTGGAACATCTCATAGAGCGCATGCTTCAAATGTAGGGGTTTGCAAGTATTTGCCATCAGCTTTAGGTTTTTTAGTTGAAAAAGAAGTAAATATAATGGGAAAAGCACTTGAAAATCCAGATAGACCTTTTGTTGCAATATTAGGTGGGGCTAAAGTATCAGATAAAATTGGCGTTATTGAAAATTTACTATCTAAAGTAGATGCCATAATAATCGGTGGCGGAATGGCTTTTACATTCTTAAAAGCTAAGGGATATGGTGTTGGGAAATCTTTATTAGAAGAAGACAAAATAGAATTAGCAAAAGAAATTTTAAATAAAGCTGCTGAGAAAAATGTCGCTATAGCATTGCCCGTTGATGTAGTGGTTGCAAAGGAATTTAAAAATGATACAGAGTTTAAAACTGTTCCGATAGATAAAATACCTGATGACATGATGGGTTTAGACATTGGGGAAGAAACAGTGGAGCTATTCGAAAACATAATTAAAGAAGCAAAAACTATAATTTGGAATGGCCCTATGGGTGTGTTTGAGATGGATAATTTCAGTAAAGGAACTTTTGAAATAGCTAAAGCTTTAGCAAAAGCTGATGCTATTACAATAGTCGGAGGTGGAGATTCAGCTAGTGCAGTTGAAAAAGCAGGATTGGCTGACAAAATGACACATATTTCTACAGGAGGAGGAGCTTCACTAGAATTTTTAGAGGGAAAAATATTACCTGGAATAGAGGCTATAAGCGATCTAGAATAGAAAGAAAGGGGTAACAACATTGAGAAAACCTATTATAGCGGGCAACTGGAAGATGAACAATACAATAAAACAAGGTGAATCCTTGGTTAAAGATATATTAGATAAAGATCTGAGTCGAGATGTTGAAGTTGTTATTTGTGTACCTTTTACTTTTTTAGACAGAGCAAACGAATTAGTTACAGGCACTCATGTTAAATTGGGAGCTCAAAATATGCATTGGGAAGAAAAAGGTGCATATACTGGAGAAATATCTCCTATAATGTTAAACGAATTAAATGTAGAATATGTAATAATTGGACACTCTGAGAGAAGGCAATATTTTAATGAAACAGATGAAACTGTAAATAAGAAAATAAAATCAGCCTTAAGTCACAGTCTGACCCCAATTATATGTGTTGGTGAAAGTTTAGAAGAAAGAGAAAATGGCAAATACAAAGAATTAATTGAAAGCCAAGTAACAAAGGCTTTCGATGGAATAAAAAAGGAAGATGCAGTTAAAACTGTAATCGCCTATGAACCAATATGGGCAATTGGAACAGGTAGAACTGCATCGAGTGAACAAGCTGAAGAAATATGCTATTTAATAAGATCCGTGATAGGTAAATTATATGATATGGATACTTTACAAAATGTTAGAGTACTTTATGGCGGGAGTGTAAAACCAGATAACATTAAGGAATTAATGCACATGGAAAATATAGACGGTGCATTAGTTGGTGGAGCAAGCCTTAAAGCGAATGATTTTGTTCAGCTTGTCAACTATAAGTTGGAGGAATAATATGTCAAAAAAACCAGTAATGCTAATGATCTTAGATGGATTTGGTCTAGGCAAAGAATATGAAGGAAATGCCGTATATTTAGCAAGAAAACCAAATTATGATAAAATAGTTGCAAAATATCCACATAGCACTCTACATGCTAGTGGACTTTATGTTGGATTACCTGAAGGGCAAATGGGAAATTCAGAAGTTGGCCATTTAAATATTGGATCAGGCAGAATTGTATATCAGGAACTTACAAGAATATCAAAAGAGATAAATGAAGGTAATTTTTTTAAGAAAGAAGAATTTTTAAATGCAATAGCTCATGCAAAAGAACATGGCTCAAAATTACACTTAATTGGGCTAGTTTCGGATGGTGGAGTTCATAGCCACAATACACATCTGTATGCTTTGCTTGAGTTAATGAAGCAACAAGATTTTAATGATGTTTATATCCATGCAATACTTGATGGTAGAGATGTACCACCAACTATTGGCAGTAAACATTTGAAAGAACTTGAAGCAAAGATAAAAGAAATTGGAGTAGGTAAAATTGCGACAGTTTCAGGCAGATATTATGCTATGGATAGAGATAAGAGATGGGATAGAGTAAAGCTTGCATATGACGCTATTTGCTTAGGGATAGGCAAAACCATGTCAAACCCAATTGATGCAGTAGAATCATCATATAAGGAAGGCGTAAACGATGAATTTATTTTGCCTACTGTGATTCTAGAGAATAACAAACCTATAGCAACCATTGAAGATAATGATTCAATAATATTCTTTAACTTTAGACCCGATAGGGCTAGGGAACTTACAAGAGCCATTATTGATGACGAATTTGAAGGATTTGAAAGACCACTAAAGAAGAATTTGTACTATGTGACAATGACAGAATACGATAAAACAATACCACATGTTCATGTCGCATATAAAACTGACAATCTTGTTAATACTTTAGGCGAAACTATAAGCAAATTAGGTTTAACTCAACTGAGGATAGCTGAAACTGAAAAATATGCACATGTGACTTTCTTTTTTAATGGGGGCAGAGAAGTTCCATTTGAAAATGAAGACAGAGTGTTAATACCATCACCAAAAGTAGCCACTTATGACCTGAAGCCTGAAATGAGTGCTTATGAAGTAAAAGATGAAGTAATAAGACGAATAAAATCAGGAAAATATGATTTAATTATATTAAATTTTGCAAATCCTGATATGGTTGGCCATACAGGAGTAATTCCAGCTGCTATAAAAGCGATTGAAACGATAGATGAGTGTATGGGAGAAATATTGGAGGTCATGGATGAAGTTGGAGGAGAAGTGTTAGTGACAGCAGATCATGGGAATTCTGAGTACATGTTAGATGAAGTTACAAAAACTCCAGTAACATCGCATACTTCAAATAAGGTACCATTTATACTTGTAAGTGATAGGAATGTTTCTTTAAAAGATGGTATACTTGCAGATATAGCTCCGACTATATTAGATCTGTTAGGTATACAAAAGCCAAGTGAGATGACAGGAGAATCATTGATTATAGAAAAATAATTAGAGGAATAGGAGTGGTAATAAATGAGCATGATAGTAGATGTTTACGCTAGAGAAGTACTTGATTCAAGGGGAAACCCTACAGTTGAAGTTGAAGTATACACAGAAAATTCTTTTGGTAGTGCAATAGTACCATCTGGAGCTTCAACGGGGATATACGAAGCTGTCGAATTAAGGGACGATGATAAGTCCAGATATTTAGGCAAAGGTGTATTAAAAGCAGTTGAAAATGTAAATGAGATAATTGCTGAAGAGCTAATAGGAATGGACGTGTTTGATCAAGTTCTAATTGACAAAACTATGATAGAATTAGATGGAACTGATAATAAAGGCAAACTCGGTGCTAATGCTATACTAGCGGTATCGATAGCCGTTGCTAAAGCAGCAGCAAATGAATTAGGTTTACCACTTTATAGATATATTGGCGGAGTTAATGCAAAAACTTTACCTGTACCAATGATGAACATTTTAAATGGCGGACAACATGCAGATAATAATGTGGATATTCAAGAGTTTATGGTAATGCCTGTAGGTGCAAATAACTTCAAAGAGGCTCTTAGAATGGGTGCAGAAGTATTTCACAACCTAAAATCTGTGCTAAAAGCAAAGGGATTAAGCACTTCAGTTGGAGACGAAGGTGGATTTGCACCTAATTTATCAAGCAATGAAGAAGCACTTATGACAATAGTGGAAGCCATCGAAAAAGCTGGATATGTACCTGGGAAGGATGTTATGCTTGCAATAGATGTAGCATCATCTGGTCTTTATGATGAAGATAAAAAAACATATACATTAAAAGGCGAAGGGAAAGTACTAAATTCAAAAGAGATGATTGATTATTACGAATATCTATTGAATAAATATCCTATTATTTCTATCGAAGACGGATTAGCAGAAGATGACTGGGATGGATGGAAATCTATGACTGAGAGATTAGGCAAGAGAGTTCAAATTGTTGGAGATGACTTATTTGTCACTAACACAAACAGATTACAAAAAGGAATTGAACTAGGAGTAGCAAATTCAATATTGATTAAGTTAAATCAAATTGGGACAATTACAGAAACATTAGATGCTATTGAGCTTGCAAAAATACATGGATATACAGCAATAGTATCACATAGATCAGGAGAATCTGAAGATTCAACAATTGCTGATTTAGCAGTAGCTACAAATGCTGGGCAAATAAAAACAGGTGCACCTTCTAGAACAGACAGAGTGGCTAAATACAATCAATTATTGAGAATAGAAGATAATTTATATGAAACTGCAAAGTATAATGGAATTAAGTCATTCTACAATCTAAAAAAGTAAAGAATTGACATATGTGACAATTGATTATATAATAAATGCAGATGCGAATGGTTCGCATCTGCATTTATTATTATAGGAGGAACATCAATGAAAAAAAGGATTATGTATATAATATTATCGCTAATCTTGTTAATTTCAATTTCTGGCTGTATGCGAGATGGAAACGATATTGAAAAAGAATCAAAACCAATTATAACCACGACACTCTTCCCACAGTATGATTTTGCAAATATTATTGTAGGAGATAAATTTGATGTTATTTTGTTATTGCCACCAGGAGTTGAGGCGCATTCATTTGAACTGACACCTAAAGACATGAGTACTATAATGAATTCTGATTTATTCATATACACAGGGAATATAATGGAGCCATGGGTTAATAATATATTAGATACGTTAGTTGAAGAGAATGTAAATGTTTTAGATTTGAGCGAAGGCATAAAACTAAAAAATTTTGAATTTGAGGCTCATGAAGAACATGAAGGGCATGAAGAATCACAGTATGACCCACATTACTGGACAGATCCCATGAATGCAAAGATTATGGTGGATGAAATTTTGAAAGCTGTAATATCAATTGATAAAAATAATGAAGAATTTTACAAACAAAATGCAGAAAAACTAAAAGAAGATTTAGATAAACTTGACAAAAACATAAAAGAAGTAGTAGACAATTCCGAAAGCAAAACAGTCATATCAGGCGGACATTTTGCATTTGGATATTTTGCTGACAGATATGGACTAGAATACATCTCTCCTTACGAAGGGTTTTCTCCAAATGCTGAGCCATCTGCACAAGCAATAGCAAATATCATGAAGATTGTTAAAGAGACTGATGCCAAAGCAATATTCTATGAAGAATTAGTGGATCCGAAAATTTCTAAGAGAATTTCAGAACAAACTGGGATAGAAATGTTAGAGCTAAATGCTGCACACAATGTTTCGAAGGAACAACTAGAATCAGGAATACATTATCTTGATATTATGTATAAAAACTTAGAGAATTTAAAAAAAGGTCTTGGTTATCATGAATAAGCTAATTGAAGCACATAATTTAAATGTAAATTATGGCGATGAAAAAGTATTAATAGATGTCAGCTTTACTATTTATGAAAATGACTTTATAGGTTTAGTTGGAGAAAATGGATCCGGGAAAACAACTTTAGTAAAAGCATTACTTGGAATCATCCCAAGTACAAGTGGAAGCATAGATTTTATTGGGAATAAAAGTAGAATAACGATTGGGTATTTACCCCAAATATTGGTTACTGGGAATATTAAATTTCCAGCACTTGTACATGAGATAGTAGGGTTAGGGTTAATTGGGAATAAGAAATATCCTAAAAAAATTACAAAATCTGACATAAAAAAAATAGAAGATACTTTAACTAAAGTTGGAGCAATAGATCTAATAAATAAAAGAATAGGCGATTTATCTGGGGGACAGCAGCAAAAGGTATTGTTAGCAAGGGCATTAGTTAATAACCCTAAACTGTTAGTTTTAGATGAACCTACTAGTGCACTTGATCCTAAAGCTAGAGAAGAAATATTTGACATAATAGATAATGTAAACAAAATGGGGACAGCTATTTTATTAGTTTCTCATGATATACAAAGTCTGATGAAAAGAGCGGGGAAAATAATGTTAATTGATAGAAAAATACTTTATTATGGACCTTCTGAAGACTTTAATCAGAATTCATTTTAGTAGAAAGGTGATTTTATGAATATTATTGAAACAATAAGTGAGGCAATGTCATTTGTATTCATGCAAAGGGCAATGGTAGTAGGAATATTTATCGCTGTTGTTAGCTCTATTTTAGGATCATTTCTCGTATTAAAGAGATATGCTTTAATTGGGGATGGGTTAGCTCATGTTAGTTTTGCTACAGTAGCTTTAGCCTTATCCTTAGGTTTATCACCTCTTTTAATATCTTTACCGATAGTAACTCTAGCTTCGATAGTCATTATGAAATTAAATGAAAAAGCATCATTAAATGGTGATGCTAGCATAGGGCTAGTCTCTTCATTTTCAATTGCATTAGGAGTTATTATAGCGAGTAAGGCTAAAGGATTTAATGTTGATATTAACAGTTATTTGTTTGGAAGCATATTAGCTATAGATAAAGTAGATAGCTACATTTCTGTGATAATGTCAATAGTTATGGTTATCATAGTTTATATATTCTATCAAGATTTATTAGCAGTTACATTTGAT
>DAONLG010000073.1:0-7562 GCA_035406565.1 Soehngenia sp. | reverse complement strand
AAGCATTGTATATAGGAATTGAACAAGCTGTTGTTGGCAATAGATTAGGAGATATCGGATATGCGATTCAAAGTTTTGTTGAATCAAACGGATACTCCGTCGTAAGAGACTTTGTGGGTCATGGAATTGGGAAAGAGATGCATGAAGACCCTCAAGTACCCCATTATGGAAAGCCAAATAGAGGAATTAGATTGACAGAAGGAATGGTAATAACGATTGAGCCGATGGTAAATGAGGGTGTATATTCGATGAAAATAGATGACAATGAATGGACAGCTAGAACTCTTGATGGCAAATTGTCGGCTCAATACGAACATACTATTGCAATTACTAAAGATGGACCGATGATTTTAACAAATCAAGATTTATAAAATTTAAGCTCCAGGAATTATTCAATAGCCAGGAGCTTAAACTTTCATATCAACCGCTATGGAGGGAAGAATGGCAAAAGATATAAATTTAACTGAAGGAAATATCATCAAAACTCTTACAAAATTAGCAATTCCAATAATGGGAACTTCATTTATACAGATGGCGTATAATCTAACCGATGTTATGTGGCTAGGGAGACTCAGCACTAAAGCAGTTGCTGCAGCAGGCACTGCAGGTTTTTTTATGTGGCTTGCCAATTCACTAGTTTTAATCACGCAAGTTGGATTAGGAGTAAATGTAGCTCAAAACATAGGCAAAGGTGATGTTAATAAAGCAAAGGAATACATAAACACTGGATTTCAAACTGGAATTATCATAGCAGCTGTTTACGCTACTATTTTAGTATTATTTAATGAAGAACTTATTTCATTCTTTAATTTAAAAGAACTAGATGTAATACATATGAGTGAATCATATTTAAGGATGATTGGTTCGGGCATAATTTTCCACTTATTAAATCCAATATTTTCAGTATCTCTTAATAGTTCTGGAAATAGCGTCACTCCATTTAGAACTAATGCTATTGGTCTTTTATTTAACATTATAATAGATCCAGCGCTAATCTTCGGATTGGGTCCATTTCCTAAGATGGGAATTCAAGGAGCTGCGATAGCGACAATACTATCTCAGCTTATTGTCACAATAGGCTTTGTCATAGCAGGCAAGAGAAATGACCTTATTTATTCACATGTAAAGGTATTTAAAAAACTTGATATTACAAAATCAATAACTATAATTAAGCTTGGTTTGCCACCTGCAATTCAAAATACAGTGCATGCTTTTGTAAGCATGATAATAACGAGAATAATTGCAAAATTTGGGGCTTTGCCAATTGCAGTCATGACTGTTGGATCACAAATAGAATCCCTTTCATGGACTACATCTGATGGTTTTTCTGCAGCCTTGTCGGCATTTGTTGGACAAAACTATGGCGCAAAGAAATACCATAGAGTGAAAGAAGGGTATCATAAAGGAATTAGGGTACTCACAGGATTTGGGTTAGCTGTTTCTTTACTATTTATATTGATGCCTGAACAAATTTTTAGTATTTTTACTCCTGAGGACACCCTAGCAATAAAATCTGGGGGCTCTTATTTGAGAATTTTAGGATTGTCTCAAGCATTCATGAGTCTTGAAATTGGTACAGCTGGGTCTTTTAATGGTTTAGGAAAGACTTTGCCTCCGACAGTTGTTGGGACAACATTAAATATTCTAAGAATCCCAGCTGCAATCATTTTATCAGGCACATCGTTAGGAGTTGAAGGGGTTTGGTGGACAATAAGCATGTCAAGTGTTTTAAAGGGTATTATTTTATATATAATGATTACAATGGAATTTAGAAAAGACATATATTATACTACTCTGCGCTGAGCCACAACATCTGCGCCAGTACCTAATATATTTTTAATTATGACTGTACCTTTTTCTATAGGGGCTTGGACTTTTGTGTTTTCTATCGTTTGAATTACATCAGCAATGAGATCGCAAGGGATTTCAGTAGTAGTCCTAACAGGGATTTTTGACATTTTTCCATTAGTCAATATTGCCCTTGCGGTCACAATTTTTGATTCTTCGCTGGAATTTAATTTTGCATAGGAAAGACCTTTTGAACATTTATAACCATTGTATGTTATGCGGTTGCCGTCTTTAATAATTTCAATACTGCAATTATTTTTACAACCATTGCAATTGAATAAATCATTCATAATAAACACCTCGATTATAATTATAGCATAACCATAGTCTTATTCAATAATATCAATTAGGGGGAAAGAGATGCTAAAAAATAGTGATATACTCATCAGGCTTATTTTGGCAGCCTTTATTGGAGGACTTATTGGTATAGAGAGGGAAGCTAGCAATAGACCAGCTGGATTTAGAACTCACATATTGGTAAGCATAGGTTCTACTTTGATGATGCTAGTTTCGACTAATGGGGCTACTAATGGTGGAGATTCGACAAGGATAGCAGCTCAAGTTGTTAGTGGGATTGGCTTTTTAGGTGCAGGTACAATCCTTAGAAATGGCAATACAATTAAGGGACTAACAACTGCAGCAAGTTTATGGGTGTGTGCAGGAATAGGGTTGGCAATAGGTCAAGGCTTTTACTTTGCAGGCATAATAACAACACTAATTGCTTTTTTGTCTTTAATGTATTTGGGGAAATTGGAGAAAACAATATTATCAGATGTATATAATCAACTCACAATTGTAGGTAGAGAAAGAAATGGCTTGATTGGAGATATTGGGACTATACTGGGGAGAAACAATATAACGATTAAAAATATAGATATAAGAGAGATTAAAAAATTGGAATCAGGTGATAGTATAATAGAAATAAATCTATCTATAAAAAGACCTGTCGGTTCAGATGATTTTGAATTTGTACAGATGCTAAGCTTGATAGATGGCATAAATTCAGTTGAAATAGATGGTAAAGATATGGGAGTTAAATAATAACTTCAGAATAATTTAATATGGAGGTAGTAGTAGTGCATCAATATAAAGGAAAGCTAATTATTCATACAGGTTCAATGTTTTCAGGGAAAACTTCGTCGTTAGAAAAAGATGTTAAAAGATTTAATATTGCAGGATATAAAACTGTTGCTTTTAAACCAACAGTAGACACAAGATTTAAGAGTTCTGATATAATTTCACATGATGAGATGAGCATTGAGGCGATATTAGTCAAAGATATACAGAACATAAAAAGCTATTGTGAGAATATCAATCCGGAAGTAATTGCTATAGATGAGATTCAATTTTTAGACGGAGAAATAAAAGATATTATAAATACAATAACTGAATTTCTATCAAGAGATATTACGGTTATCGTAGCAGGACTAGATGTGGACTTCGAAGGTAGACCATTTGAAATTGTAAAGGAATTAATGCCAATTGCAGATTATTTGACAAAACATCATGCTGTTTGTGTAAAATGTGGTAGCGATGCTTGGATCAGTCATAGAAAGACCAAAGACAAAGAAAGAGTAGTAATAGGTGCATCGAGAGAATATGAACCGCTTTGTAGGCACTGTTATTTAAAAGAAAAGAAAGAAGAAGATGCTATCATAAATAAAAATCAAGTTACATTATTATAAAAGGGTTGAGTTTTCAACCCTTTTAAAAATTCAAACCCTCTTTATGCAGGCCAATGCTTAGCACTATTCCTACACAAACTAAATTTATCAATTGAAAAGTACCACCATAACTCATAAATGGTAGGGGAATTCCTGTAATAGGCATAAGCCCAATTGTCATTCCTATATTTTGGAAAATATGAAAGAACATCAATGATGCTATTCCTGTAACTAGTAATGAAGCAAAAGTATCTGTCGTATTTCGGGCAATTTTTATCATTCTCATTAACAATATGAAATAAAGTATCAATAACACTGCTCCTCCGATAAAACCAAGCTCTTCTACGAGTACAGCAAAGATAAAATCAGTTTGTTTTTCTGGCAGGTAGTTTAATTGAGTCTGTGTACCGTTAAACAATCCTCTTCCAAATATTTTCCCGCTACCTATGGCGATCTTACTTTGCAGTGCTTGGTAGCCGGTGTTGGAAGCATCTCTTTCGGGATTTATAAAGTTTAGGATCCTCTCTTTTTGATAGTTGTCCATTTGAAGCCAAACAATTGGTAAGCTCAATATTCCAGCGCCTAATGCTATTAAGTAGTATTTAATCTTCAGACCAGCGACAAACAACATTACAGCAGTAAAAAAAACAAACACTATAGCCGTACCCAAATCAGGCTGTTTTAAAATAAGTGCAATTGGTATCAATGCAAAAATTAAGATTTTTGCTAAAACCTTTGGAGAATTTATATCTTCTTTGTTTTTGTCAATTATTTTGGCTAATGAGATAATAATCCCTAACTTCGCAAATTCTGCAGGTTGGAAACCAAATGATCCTATATAAAGCCAAGATCTTGAACCCCATTGTTCATCGCCTACTCCTACAAGCAGAACAGCAACTAATAAACCAATTGACAAAATATAAATTGGGATATATAGTTTTTCTAAAATCTGATAGTCGAAGAATATAAGAATTAATATTGCTATCAATCCAATAATTGTCGATACAGCTTGAGTTTTTACATATCTAGTGCTGTTTAAGCTTAAAGTAGCTGAATATATCATAACTATGCCATATATACACAATAGGATAGTTGTTATTAACAACACGAAGTCAAATTTTTTAAAGGATTTTTTGTTTAAGTTAATAATCATCAAATCTACCTCTTTTCCATTGATATTATAACATATTTAATTTGTATCTGATAGTATGATTTAAGGGTAAACTATTTATAGTAGGTGATAAAATGAAAGCTGAATTAATACAAAGTATAGCATTAGAAATGGGACTTGATTTAATAGGATTTACAGATGCAGCACCTCTAAATAGAATTGAGAATAAAGTAAAGGATAGAGTTGATAAAAAACTTAGCACAGAATTTGAGAGTAAGGACATACAAAAGAGAATAGATCCCAGGGGAATTATGAGAGAAGCAAATAGTATTATTGTTGTGGGATTTCCTTACTTTTATGAAAAATTTAATGGAAACAACAGCTTTGAGCATGCACTCTATGGTAAGCTATCTAGGTCATCTTGGGGGATAGATTATCATTTAGTGATAAGAAAATATTTGCAAAGGCTGGTAGATGAATTATCACAATTTGAAAAATTCGAATATACCATTATTGCTGATACTTCACCATTAGTGGATAGAGAAATTGCTTATAATGCTGGGATAGGTTATTACGGGAAAAACACGAGCATAATTAATCAGACATATGGTTCATTTATTTTTATTGGATATATACTTACAAATCTATATTTAGACAAATACAGCACTCCCATAGAATCTGAATGTGGAGAATGTGATATTTGCATGAGAAGCTGTCCGGGGAAAGCTATCGAAGAACCTTATAAACTAAATCCAAAGAACTGCATATCATATCTAACTCAAACGAAAAAGTATTTAGATGAACAAACAAGTAAAAAGATGGGTATAAACATTTATGGATGTGACATATGTCAGATAGTATGTCCTAAGAATAAAAACATAAAAGAATCTTTTTTTGAAGAGTTTAAACCTTACAAAACAAATGGAATCGTAGATCTTAAAGAGATATTATTTATGAGTAACAAAGAGTTTAAAAGTAAATATGGAGATATGTCAGGAAGCTGGAGAGGCAAAAATGTATTAGTTAGAAATGCAATTATTGCGTTAGAAAACATGGGATATATAGATGATGATATTATTGAATTTCTAATGAAGAACAAGTCAGAATTATTAAAGCCGTATATCGATAGATATATAACGAAATTTTTATCTTAATAGATTAGTAATATGATATAATTCTATTGTAAATTAAAAAAAATTGGAGGGATATAAGTGTCAAATGTACATGAGTTGAACTTTTTAAAAGAGAAGATTCAAGAATTAAAAGATCAAGGAGTTTATAGAAAATTACCAGTTTTAGATTCGCCTACAGGACCTGAAGTCATTTTAAATGGGAAAAAAGTCATAAATCTGTCTTCTAATAACTATCTAGGCTTTGCAAATCATGAAAGGCTTAGAAAAGCAGCAATAAAAGCTGTAGAAGAGTACGGTGCTGGATCTGGCGCTGTAAGAACGATAATTGGAAATATGAAGATACATGAGGATCTAGAAAGAATACTCTCAGAATTCAAAAGAGAGGAAGCTGTATTTGTTTATCAATCAGGTTTTAATTGCAATGCGGGAACAATACAAGCCATCACTGAAGCAGGAGATATAATTATTTCAGATGAGCTAAATCATGCTTCGATAATAGATGGCTCTAGACTATCTAAAGCAGATAAAGCAATATACAAACATTCTGACATGGATAGCTTAGAAAAAGTATTAAAAGAAAGCAGAAAAAAATACAAAAATATACTTATCATAACCGATGGAGTATTTAGCATGGATGGTGACATTGCTAAATTGCCTGAAATAGTTGAATTGGCTGAAAGGTATGATGCAATGACATATGTAGACGATGCACATGGATCTGGGGTATTGGGAGAAAGCGGAAGAGGTACTGTAGATCATTTTAAACTTCACAACAGAGTGGATTTTTCTATCGGAACATTATCAAAAGCGATTGGTTCTGTCGGCGGGTATGTAGCAGGTTCCCAAACTATGTATGAATGGTTAAGCCATAGAGCAAGACCAGCACTTTTCTCAACTTCATTACCTCCAGCAGCAGTTGGAGCATCAATTGAAGCTATAAAAATGTTAATGGAATCAACTGAATATACAGACAAACTCTGGGATAATGCAAAATACTTCAAAGCGAAAATGAGCCAATCTGGATTTGACATAGGGAATAGTGAAACACCAATTACACCTGTTATTATTGGTGAAGAAGGAAAGACAATGGAATTTTCTAGAAAACTACTTGAGAATGGTGTATTCGTATCAGGTATTGTATTCCCAACTGTGCCAAAGAATACAGGTAGAGTTAGATGTATGGTTACTGCAGCTCATTCCAAAGAACAACTGGATATTGCTGTTGAGGTATTTAATAAAGTTGGCAGAGAAATGGGGCTTATATAATGTAATTAAAGGGAGATTAATCTCCCTTTAATTTATAATAAAGGTGATATTATGATTGTGGGTTGTTGTGAAATAGAATTATATATATATGAATCATATTCATTGAAAAAGAAGAGAATGGTGATAAAAAGTATAATAGAGAAAATGAAACACAGATACAATATTTCTATATCAGAGGTTGGGGATAATGAAATATGGAATAAATCAACTATAGCTTTTTGCACTGTGTCAAATGGAATGGAAAATGTAAATAAAACAATCCAAGAATGTCTTGATTTTTTAGATTTAGATGATAGGATAGAAATAATAAATAGTGTTATAAATTATTATTAACAGGAGTATTAAATTCACATGAAAAAAAAATTATCGAAAAAAGAAGCATTAGAAGTGCTTGATATATTAGAAAAAACTTATCCACAGGCCAAAGCTCAGTTAAACTTTAGCAATGAATTTGAACTTTTAATAGCTACAATACTCTCTGCTCAGTGTACAGATGTAAGAGTAAACAAAACCACAGAGACGCTATTTAAAGAA
Organism: Soehngenia sp.; assembly: GCA_035406565.1. GTDB lineage: Bacteria > Bacillota > Clostridia > Tissierellales > Tissierellaceae > Soehngenia. The sequence continues at coordinate 6 of DAONLG010000073.1, read as the reverse complement.
TTAAAA